>CAYXQG010000220.1:0-3236 GCA_964467405.1 uncultured Acetatifactor sp.
CGGTAAAACCCAGCCTTCGTATTTATTCCTGTAATTTTTATACAAGAGTAAAATCTTTCCACGAAAAATTACCACACCACCACAGCTTACTGCTTCAATCATTGCAATTCCTCCTGATTTGGTGTGTCATTACGACTTCATGAATTAGTATATTCCAAAATGACAATTATGGCAACCCCTATTTATGAATCTTTGAAATATGCATCAAAGACTCTTCTTGCCATGGGAACTGCATAGTCACCGCCGGAACCGGCCCCTTCGATAATGACAGTCACTGCAATTTCAGGATTTTCGGCAGGTGCAAAGCCGGTAAACCATGCATGGGAATCATTTTTGCTGTTATATTCTGCAGAACCGGTTTTTCCGCCTGCACTGTAACCATATCCCTTTAATTTACTTCCGGTACCGTTTTCTATTACAGCGGTCATCAAATGACACAGTTCCTCACTTTCCTCTTCGCTCATAAGCTTGGCATATTCTTTCGGAGCATAGGTATGCAGTACATTTGCATTGGCATCCTCAATGGCATCTACCACATAAGGTGTCATTAATACCCCATTATTGGCAATCGCGGCAGTGATCAGATTCAAATGGAAAGGTGTCATCAATACCTCACCCTGTCCGATAGAAGCCTGCAGCATGGAAGCATCACTGACGGAAGGCGTAATGGGTGTACTGCTTTGTGCATACAGAAATTCCCAGGGCAGCTCTGTATTAAATAATAGTGTGTCCAGGGTTTGGCTGAAAGCATCACGATCCAGTGACATGCCAATATTTGCAAAGGAAGAATTACAGGATTTGGCAAAGGACTTGGTCAGGTCAATCTTATTATGCACTGATTTGTGATAACAATTGATCCTGTTCTCTCCTACCTTATAATATCCCTTACAATTAAAAGTATATTCTTCATAATCTTTCGGATTTTCCCGAATATATTCCAGTGCAGTAATGATCTTAAAGGTAGAACCTGGCGGATATAAGCCCTGTGTTGCACGGTTTAATAAAATACTGCTGCTTGTATCCTGCTGCAGATCAGACCAAATATCAGCAATTTCATTTGGATCAAAATCCGGCTTGGAAACCATGGCAAGGATCTTACCTGTGGATACTTCCGTTACAATGATGGCTCCCTTGTAAATGCCCAGTGCATTGCTGGCCGCCTGTTGTAGCTTTAGATCAAGAGTTGTTATGACATTATTCCCGGGATTCTTATACCCGGCTGTAGTATTGGCTATCTTTTGGGCAAGGGAGATGTCGGAGTTGATCAGATAATAATTATATCTGCTCTCTATGCCTGTTTTACCATTTGTGGAATATCCTGCTATATGGGAAAAAAGATTGTCATAGGGATAAATACGAATCTCATTTCCTTCCCCGTCTCCTACTGTCTGCGCGATAACATCCCGGCCTGCAGTAAGGATTTTACCTCTGTAATTTTTGGACAGGATGATCTCCTGTCTGGAATTATATGTGTTGTTAATGATCTCCTGCTCATTTGTTGCCACAAAATAGCCCAAATAAAACATCATTGTTATAAAAAGTATAACAAAGAACATCGTGACGGAATAAATTTCGCGTCTCCTGTCTTTTGCCGGCACGTTCTTCTGCATACTGACTTCAATGCAGGATTTATTACTTTCGGAATCCTTCAATTCAACCATGTTTATGGAATGAAGAATAAAGAACATGAGCATAGTTGTTATAACAGAGCTTCCGCCATAGCTGACAAAAGGCAGTGTTACACCTGTTAATGGAATGAATTTAATACTGCCACCTATGGTTAAAAAGCTTTGAAAAATATATAAGGAGGCAAATCCGCAGGCAATCAGACGATAGAACATATTTCTGTTTTTCAATGCTATTTTTATGATCATAAGGAAACTGCTTAAAATCACAAAGAGCATAAATATACCGAAGATGGTACCCATTTCTTCGCAAATTGCAGAAAAAACAGAGTCCTGTTCAACAAAGGGAATATCTCCGGGCGTTCCCTGATACAGACCCATACCAAACCAGCTTCCCGTTCCGATGGCAAATAAGGACTGGGTAATCTGGTAGCCCTGATTATCAATATAACTCCAGGGATCCTGCCATGCCAGAACTCGTACCTGCACATGGGAGAATAAATGATAGGCAGCCACAGATGCCATGCAGCCTCCCAATATACCTGACAGCAGATAAATATACTTTCTGCTTGCAATAAATACCATAACAAGGTATATGAAAAAAAAGATAAGCGCACTGCCAAGATCCTTGGACAAAACAAGAATTATCACATGAAGACCTGCAATGACGCTGACCAACAGAATTCTTTTCACCGAGGACTCCTTTGCCAATGCACCTGCTAAAAAGAAAACAAATAAAAGCTTGACCGGTTCGGAGGGCTGAAATGTAATCCCGTATATTTCAAAGGACAGCTTTGCACCAAGTGTAGTTTCTCCAAGAACAAATACGATTCCCAATAAAGAAATGCCAACTGCAGCATAAAGCCAGGTGAGCTTGGAAAGTATTTTAAGCTTCGTTATGAACAAAGGAACAAGCATGCTGATCATATAAGAAATTATAATGATCATAAGCTGTCTGGCTGCCTTTGTCAGGGACAATCTGGATATGATCATCAATCCGATGCCAAAAAGCATGCACATATTATTTAGCAAAAGCCGGTTGAGCCTTCGATAGATCAAGGGTGTCATGCATAGGATAATCAATAAAAACAGCTGAATAAAAGCATACAAAATTAAATAGCTCTTCTGACGGCTGATATAGGCCAGATTATAAAAACCCGCAAATTGAATTGCAAAGATCCAAAAGATCTGCCGCAGGTACAAAAAACCGCCCTCCGATGCATCTTTATTCCGAAATACAAGAAAACAATCCAAGGTATAAAATGCCATGCAAAGTGCAATCAGATATTTCGAAACAACTGAAAAAAATTCAAGCATTTCTCGCATAAAAGTAGGTCCTTTCTTACGTTCCGAATCCCTTTCCCCCTGCTAAAGAAAATTCATCTGTACAGTTATAATACACCACGTTTTTCATGTCCGGTTGTATACTCCTTATAAGGGGGCTCTATGTGATCTTTATTGGCTACATAGTTAAAAAATAGGAGTATATCCGTGGTTTCTTTTCCGCTCTCTGTTGTGAAACAAAGCCTTTTCGTATATTCTTCCTGCATTTTTTCCAGATCCTTATGTAAAGAAATCGGGACAGAATTATAAATAATATTCATACAGTAC
>CAYXQG010000221.1:0-3230 GCA_964467405.1 uncultured Acetatifactor sp.
ATTGTTATCTTTGACCGTATACGTGAAGCTATGGCAGAAATGACAGCGAAGGATGATTTAAAGGATGTGGTCAACCGAAGCATTACCCAGACTTTATCCAGAAGCTTGTTTACTTCCTTAACAACCTTCATTATGGTAGTTACTTTGTATATTTTGGGTGTAACAAGTATTCGTGAATTTGCACTTCCCCTGATCGTGGGTATTATTTGCGGTGCATATTCTTCTGTATGCATTGCAGGAGGATTGTGGTATGTGCTTCATGTGAAATTCCCACCGAAGGAAAAGGAAGCCGAGGATTGATCAGTATAAATCAATATAGGAAAGGGACTGCCTGCGGACAGTCCCTTTTTTGAAACCGGCACAGAAAAAGCGTTGGCCGGTCATAGGGCAGAAAGTATCAAGTAACAAATAGGAAATGAAGAAACAATATGGAAAAGTGGTTAGTGGCAGCTAAGAAGGCTGATTTTGACAGTTGGAGCAAAAAATTTCATATAGATCCGGTTTTGGCACGGATCATCCGTAACAGGGATATTACAGAAGAGGAGCAGGTACAGAAGTTTTTGCATGGTAAGCCGGAGGATTGCTATTCTCCGTGGGAGTTAAAGGATATGAAGATCGGTACGGCCTGCCTGGCAGAGGAGATCAGGAAAGGAACCCATATACGGATCATCGGGGATTATGACGTGGACGGCATCTGCTCGACCTACATATTGACAGAGGGGCTAAAAAGGCTTGGTGCAAAGGCGGATACAGCAATTCCCCACCGTATGAAGGATGGATATGGTTTGAATGACCAATTGATCCTGGAAGCAGAAAAAGCGGGCATCGGATGCATCGTAACCTGCGACAATGGTATTGCGGCAGCAGATCAGGTGGCACTTGCAAAGCAGAAAGGAATGACGGTCATTATAACGGATCATCATGAAGTGCCATATACAGAAAAAGAAGGAAAACGTGTGGAGATTTTGCCCGGGGCAGATGCGATCATTGATCCCAAGCAGGAGGCATGTACCTATCCTTTTAAGAGTATCTGCGGAGGAGTGGTAGCCTATAAGCTGATACAGGCTATGTGCGAGCAAATGCAGTATGCAGGAAAAGACGAGCTTCTTAAGGAGTTACTGCCTTTTGCAGCTATGGCAACCGTGTGTGATGTAATGGAGCTTAAGGATGAAAACCGTATTTTGGTAAAAGAGGGACTGAAGCTTATGGCGCAGATGAAAAATCCGGGACTGCTCGCTTTGCTTGAGGTCAACGGCTTGGAACCGACGCAGATAACTGCTTACCATCTGGGATTTGTGATCGGCCCCTGTCTGAATGCCACCGGCAGACTGGATACTGCAGTGCGTGCGCTGGAACTTTTGCAAAGCAGCAGTAAGGCAGAAGCCATTGTTGCTGCAACAGCCTTGAAGGAATTGAATGAGAGCCGCAAAAATCTGACACTTCAGGGTGTGGAGGAAGCGGAAAAACAGATTTTGGAAAAAGAATTGTATAAGGATAAAGTAATGTTGGTATATCTTCCTACAGTACATGAAAGTCTGGCAGGAATCATTGCAGGGCGCATACGGGAGAAATATCATCATCCTGTATTTGTGCTGACGGATGGGGAAGAAGGACTGAAGGGTTCGGGACGTTCCATAGATGCCTATCATATGTATGAAGCCATGGTACAGGTAAAACAATATTTTACAAAGTTCGGAGGTCATAAGCTGGCAGCAGGACTGTCCATGCATAAGGAGGATCTGGAAGCTCTTCGAAAAGCATTAAATGACAATGCCGGATTGACAGAGGAGGATTTCATTCCGAGAGTACATATTGATGTTCCCATGCCAATGGAATATGCCTCCTATGATCTGGCAAAACAGATCAGTATTTTAGAGCCCTTTGGTATGGGCAATTCCAAGCCCCTGTTTGCACAAAAAAATGTTCGTTTTGTAGGAGCCAGACGAATCGGCGCCAATGGTAATTATGCCAAATTTATGGTGGAGATACCAAAGGAAGGATATGAGGGACACGGAGAGCTGATGTATTTTGGAAATACAGATGCCTTTTGTGAGTTTCTGGATGAAAAATATGGCTTGGGAAGTGCAGAAAAACTGTTTGGAGGAATAAGCAGTTATGAAGTGTCCGTGACATATCAGATCAGCATCAATTCCTTCCGTGGAAGAGAATCCCTGCAGTTTATTATGCAGAATTATTGTTAGCTTACAGAGGACAGAGAAAAGGGGAAGAAAGATGATCTTAACCGTTACATTAAATCCGGCAGTGGATAAAACCTGCAGGATCAATAAATTTATACCGGGTCAGGTAAACCGTTTGGAAGGAATAAACAGTATCGCAGGGGGCAAGGGAGTCAATGTTGCCAAAGTTTTGAGACAGTTTGGCTATCCCGTGAAGGCCTTGGGATTTGCAGGAGGATATACAGGCAGTATGATAGAAGCAGTCCTTAAGGGCATGGGCGCAGAATGCTGTTTTACCCACATTGTGCAGGATACAAGAGTAAATACCAATATTTTGGCTGATGACGGACAGGTGACAGAGCTTTTGGAACCGGGACCTGTGATCTCAGAGTCTGAGTTGCAGCAGTTTATGGCAGAGTACGGCAGGCAGCTTAGGGAAGGGGATCTTGTAGTGCTTTCAGGTAGTATTCCTATGGGAGTACCAACGGATATTTATGCCACACTGACTTTTATGGCAAAGGAAAAGAATTGTAAGGTATTTTTAGATACCTCATCAGAGGCGTTAGAAAAAGGAGTTGCTGCCCTGCCTGATCTGATCAAGCCAAACAAAAAGGAATTGGAATATCTGGTTGGCAGAAGGCTGGATGAGAAGGAGGAAGTGATAAGGGAAGCTGAAAAGCTGGTAAAGACAGGTATTCAGAAGGTGATCATTTCTCTGGGAGAAGAGGGTCTTTTGTATGTGGATGAGCAGAGTGTTTGGCAACAGGATACATATAAGGTAAAGACAGTCAATACAGTTGCCTGCGGTGATACGGTAGTTGCATCGTACTGCATGAGTGAACTGGAGAAAACAGATCCGGCACAGGCCATTAAAAAAGCGGCAGCCATGGCAGCGGCAAATGCTTCGACTGCAGTCAGCGCAGAAATTCCGATACAGCTTTATCAGAAACTGCTGGGATAATAATTTGTTCTAAGTTTTTTTAGATTTTTCTAACACTTTGAACACAGTTTGAACACATTTCATGCGTAATATATATCAGATAGTTAATAAAC
>CAYXQG010000222.1:0-3213 GCA_964467405.1 uncultured Acetatifactor sp.
AGTATCATTGGAAGAAAACATAATATCCTCCCCCTTAACCCCCATAGCATGACTTAGCATAAGCTCTGTCATGGAAGAGCAATCACAGCCGCAGCCATAATCTCTTAAAATATCGATCAAAAACGGATTTGGTGTAGCCTTTACTGCAAAATATTCCTTATATCCTTTATTCCATGCAAATGCTTCTTTTAATGCCTTTGCATTTTCCCTAATTCCTTTTTCATCATAAATATGAAACGGTGTAGGATAATCTTTTACAATTTGCTCCACCATTTCCTTTGTTACAAATGCCTTTTTTTCCATGTTTCTCCTCCTTATGTGTACTGCCCATGATACCATAGGTCTTCTCCAAATGCCCGTATTTCTATACATCCTCTATCTGCCAGTCGATCGGGCTTAAGTGATTTTCTATTAAAAACCGATTTGTTCTGCTAAAGGGCTTACTGCCAAAAAAGCCTCTGTATGCTGACAACGGACTCGGGTGCGGTGCTTCTAAGATCAGATGCTTCGGATTGTCCAGCATACTTTTCTTCATTTGCGCCGGTCTTCCCCACAATATAAAAACAATCGGCCTGTCCTGTTTATTCAATGCCCGGATTGCAGCATCCGTAAACTCCTCCCAGCCTTTTCCGCGATGTGAATTAGCCATGTGTGCCTGCACCGTCAATACGGTATTTAGCATCAGCACACCCTGTTTGGCCCATTTAACCAAATATCCGTTGTTCGGGATCCTGCATCCCAGATCATCATGCAGCTCCTGATATATATTGACCAGGGATGGTGGAATTTCCACATTTGGCTTCACGGAAAAACAAAGTCCGTGGGCCTGCCCGTCATTATGATAAGGATCCTGTCCGATAATAACCACCTTTACGTCCTTTAACGGAGTCAGATGAAAGGCATTAAATATATCTTCTGCCGGTGGAAATACCTGTCTTGTATTATACTCCTGTTTCACGAATTCATATAATTTAGCATAATAAGGCTTCTTGAATTCCGTTCCCAGCTCCTCCAGCCAGTCATTACTAATCATACTCATACATATATCCTCTGTGCATCGGTTTTTCTGTTTCTTACAAACGGACAGAAACCCCTTGCTTCCATAAATATTCTTTTACCTGTCTGATTTCCAGTTCTTTGTAGTGGAACAGGGACGCAGCCAAAGCCGCCTCAGCTCCACCGACTGTAAGTGCTTCATAAAAATGTTCCAGGGTTCCGGCTCCGCCTGAGGCAATTACCGGTATCTTGACGGCATCGGATATTGTACGAGTCAGCTCAATATCATATCCGGCCTTTGTACCATCTCCGTCCATGCTGGTAAGCAAGATCTCTCCTGCACCCATTTTTTCTGCTTTCATTGCCCATTCTACAGCATCCATACCTACATCAATTCGGCCGCCGTTTTTATAAACATTCCATCCGCTGCCGTCTGAGCGTTTCTTGGCATCTATTGCAACTACTACGCACTGACTTCCAAATTTGTCAGCAGCATCACTGATCAGGCCGGGATTCATGATTGCAGCAGAATTTACAGAAATTTTGTCTGCTCCTTCCCGTAAAAGTACTTTGAAATCCTCCACCGTACGAATACCGCCGCCTACTGTAAATGGTATAAATACTCTGCTTGCGACCTGACGTACCCACTCTAACTGTGTGGAACGCGAATCAGATGTTGCCGTAATATCCAAAAAAACCACCTCATCCGCTCCCGCCTGATCATAGGCTGCCGCAACATCCGCCGGATCACCGGCGTCTCTTAGATTTACAAAATTAATACCTTTTACTACTCTTCCGTCTTTAATATCCAGGCAGGGAATAATTCTTTTCGTATGCATTCTATGCTTCCCCCTTAACCACTGCTATAAAATTCTCCAGTATCTTCATACCCACATGGGAGCTTTTCTCCGGATGAAATTGACATGCGAAGATATTATCCTTCTCAACAGATGCATGAATATTTACACCATATTCAGCTGTCGCTCTTACAATTTCAGGTTCTTGTGCCTGTAGATAATAAGAATGTACAAAATATACAAAGGAATTCTCCGGTATGTCCTTAAAAAGACGTCCTTCATTCGGATAGGAAAGACTGTTCCAACCAATATGAGGAATCTTAATCCCCTCACCGTCCGGTATTCTTAGGATTTTGCCCTTTAAAAGTTTCAGACCCTCTACACCTTCTGATTCCTGTGAGGATTCAAACATTAATTGTAATCCCAGACATATTCCCAAAAAAGGTGTTTTCTTCTCCACTACCTTATGAATAGTATCTATTAAATCATAATCTGCTAATTTCTGCATAGCATCCCCAAATGCTCCCACTCCCGGCAAAACAACACCATCCGCATTCAGGATCTCCTCCTGCTTTCTGGTAACGACCACATCCTGTCCCAACGACAGGAAGGCCTTTTCCACACTTTTTATATTTCCGGCATCATAGTCAATTATTGCGATCATATCATTCACCTGCTTGTATAATTATTCATGTACAACATAGATAACACTATATATCCTTCTCCAGCAACCAGTCAATAGCATTCTTTGATATTGAAATACCCTTATCCTTTAATTCTTCTGACATATGATATAATTTTTCATTTACCCTGAAAAAACTCGCTTTCTGATTATAAAAAGCAACCTTCTCAAACGGCCAGCGGATAACAGAAGGAAATGTCAGATTCACTCCCAACTCCAGAATACACAACTTCTTATTCAGAGTTCCCTGCAGCCACTTCGTATAGATTGACCAATCCGGTAAATAACCGTTTTCATCATATTTATCAGCGAGGACATTATTCAATACCAAGGGCTTACCGCAAACAGCACAATATCCCAAATCAACTTCCTGATCCTGTAGGATTCCCTGTCCTATCTGTTCTTTTTCTTTATCTGTAATTGGTTGAAGACTGTCTGCACATGCATCCGGACACTGCTTCATCTCCGTATTACCGCAGGGACTAACGATTCTGCCTTCCTTCAGACCTGCATCTTTCAAAATACTGTTGGTGCATGTGGTGATAAAAAAATAATTCTTGTCCTGCAAAATCCTACCCAGTTCTCTGATTGCTTCTGTAGCCCTCTCCTCTTTTAAAAAGAGAGTCTTTTCAAATTCTGATCCGATACCAACCAGTACCATATCTGCATCCAAAATTTTTTCAATATAATCCTGTTTCATTTTCTTACTTCCTTGTATGATCTTATAAAATATTACTG
>CAYXQG010000223.1:0-3200 GCA_964467405.1 uncultured Acetatifactor sp.
GAATAATACATCCTCAGGTTATGTAAGGTAAAAAGAAAGGGGCAGATCATCTGTCCCCTTTCTTTTTTGGTCTTTCATACACAAGAAAAATAGTGTAAAATATAAGAAAAGCTTAGCAGGATAATATTGGGAGAGGTGAAACCAACATGGAATATGAAATTGTAATGGCAGTTAAGGAAGATAAGGAGGAGATCTTATCCCTTTATAAAAAGCAATTGGGACGTGAGTTTTGTCCCTGGAATGAGGAGTATCCTTCAGAAAAAAATATTGATGAGGATCTTTCGCGGAATGCATTATTTGTTATGAAAAATGAGGGCATAATTAAAGCAGCAATATCCATAGAGGAGGATGAAGAAGTGGATCTTCTGCCATGTTGGGATAAGAAACTGGCACCGGAGGGAGAGCTTGCAAGGCTTGCAGTGCTGCCTCAGGAACAGAACAAAGGGCTTGGACGTATCATGCTCCGATTCGGTATGGAAGAATTAATAAGACGGGGATATAAGGGCATACATATCTTAGTGAACAAGCACAATACAAAGGCCATCAGGTGCTATGATGTATTCGGCTTTAAGGTGGTCGGTGACTGTTATATGTATGAGCAGGATCTTTGGTGTTATGAAAAGAAACTGTGATCCGGCGATGATCTCAAAGGATTCATAAAGAAACAGGAGGGCTGCTTTGATGGCAGACCTGCATAAAAATAGGATGGTAAGGACCGGGAGGAAGAAAAATGGCAGATTTATCAAGATTAGGACTTGGAACTATGGGAATGTCGATCAGACATAATAAAGAGGATTCGGTTGAGACGATCCATGCTGCTTTGGATTCGGGTATTACTTTATTAAATACCGGTGAATTTTATAATGCCGGTGAAAGCGAAATGGTTGTAGGAGAAGCATTGAAGGGAATTGACAGGGACAAGTACTTTTTGTCTGTGAAATTTGGTGTGCTGCCCTTACCGGGAGGCGGCATTTATGGCCTGGATGTAAAGCCACAGAATATAAAAGGACATTTAACATATTCCCTGCGCAGACTGGGACTTGATCATGTGGATCTGTATCAGCCGGCAAGAATGGATACTTCGATTCCTGTGGAAGAAGTAGTAGGCGAGATCGCACAGCAGGTAAAAGCCGGTTATGTGAAAAATATCGGCCTTTCCATGGTGGATGCAGAAACACTTCGCAGAGCCTGCAAGGTACATCCCATTCATACAGTGGAGATGGAATATTCTCTGATAGAGCGTGATATTGAAAAGGAACTTATGGATACTGCAAAAGAGCTGGGCGTAAAGGTGCTTGCCTTTGGCGTGGTAGGACATGGACTGTTAACGGACAGGGCTTTGAATGCACCTGTAAATCCCGGAATTTCCAGAGGGCTTTTTGCACCGGAAAATTATGAACACAATCTTAAAATGCTTCGTCAGTTGCAAAAGATCGCAGAGGAGAAGGGCGTGACAATTTCACAGCTTGCACTGGCCTGGACCATTGCCAAATATCCGCATGTACAGAGTCTGATCGGAACTACCAGCCCCGGGCATTTAAAGGAGTCTATTGATGCTTTGCAGATTTTACTTACTCCTGAAGAAATTGCTGCCATAGAGAAAGCACTGCCCGCAGAACAGATCAAGGGAAAAGGCATGCGTAAGTTTGTATTTACGGACGGACAAATGTCCCTTGGAAAGTAGTGGATAAGGAGAGAGAAGCACGACGGATTTGATGGTCATTGCCATTATTGTGGTTCTGATTACAGCAGATCTGCGAAGCAACCTAAAAAGCCGGCTATAGGGTTGCCGGTATCAGATAATCTCTTGACATAAGCCGCCAAAAATCATAAGATAGTAGGGATAAATAGAATTTCCGGACCTGACAGAAGGGATCCGGAGATTTAGCGAGGGAGAAAAGAAATATGGCACTTAGTAAGAAACCGGTTACCGGTATGAAGGATATTTTGCCGGAGGAGATGCAGATCCGTGATTATGTCATTGGTGTGATCAAGGAAACCTACGGTAAATTTGGATTTACTTCCATAGAGACTCCTTGTGTGGAGAACATCGCGAACCTGACCAACAAGCAGGGCGGCGATAATGAGAAACTGATCTTTAAGATCTTAAAGCGCGGCGAGAAGCTGAATGTGGAAGCTGCAACGACAGAGGAAGAGGTAGTGGACGGCGGTCTGCGCTATGATCTGACAGTGCCGTTGGTACGTTATTATTCGAACAATGCAGCACAGCTGCCTTCTCCTTTTAAGGCATTGCAGATGGGCAATGTCTGGCGTGCGGACAGACCTCAGAGAGGCCGTTACCGTCAGTTCATGCAGTGTGATATCGATATTTTGGGAGAGCCTTCCAATCTGGCAGAGATTGAGCTGATCTTAGCTACCACCACAACTCTCGGTAAGTTAGGCTTCAAGAATTTCCAGATCCGTATCAATGACCGTCAGATTCTGAAGGCAATGGCTGCTTACAGCGGTTTTGAAGAAGCTTCCTATGACAGTGTATTTATTACATTGGATAAGATGGACAAGATCGGCTTAGATGGTGTAAAGGCAGAGCTTCTTGCAAATGGTTTTGCACAGGAAGCAGTAGAAAAGTATCTGCAGTTATTTGAGGCACTTGATCAGATTGAAACCTCAGCAGGAAAGGTAGCATATCTGGCAGATACATTAAAGGGTGTGCTGGCAGAAGAGGTTCATACCGGATTAAGTGAGATCATGGACAGTGTCAGTGAGACCAAGTCTTCTGATTTTGAGATCGTATTCGATGCTACTTTAGTGCGTGGTATGTCCTATTATACAGGTACGATCTTTGAAATCGCAATTCCGGAGTTTGGAGGAAGCTGCGGAGGCGGCGGACGATATGATAAGATGGTTGGTAAGTTCACAGGTAAGGATGTACCCGCATGCGGATTTTCCATTGGTTTTGAACGTATTGTACTGCTTTTGTTAGAGAACGGTTTTAAGGTGCCTACACAGCCGAAGAAGGTAGCTTATCTGATTGAAAAGGGTGTTGGCGGCAAGGAGCTTTGTAAGGTTATTGCCGAGGCGCAGAAAGCCCGTCAGGATGGCACACAGGTGCTGGTAGCACGTATGAATAAGAATAAAAAGTTCCAGAAGGAACAGCTGACAAGTGAAGGATATGAAGAATTTGTTGAGTTTTATAAGGATCCTTTGAAGAACTAAGAAGAAATACAGACACCTTGTGG
>CAYXQG010000224.1:0-3194 GCA_964467405.1 uncultured Acetatifactor sp.
ATGTATTGCTTTCATATGTCAAGTGTATTTTTCGAATTTTTGCTTTTTTCTGAATATTTGTTACAAATAAGCTATTGTAAAATGCGCTTCACCAAACCGATCGATTTCCATTAAAGCATAGGAAGGACGCCGTCCCTCCTGTCTGGGATAGGACAGGCTGCCCGGATTGATAAGAACCGGTCCGTCCCCTGTCTCCAGATATGGCCTGTGCGTGTGACCAAACATAACAATCTGTATATCTCTCGCTTCTGCCTCCCGTTTCAAATGCTCCAGTCCCGTTGATACATAATAATTATGCCCATGTGTTAAAAGCACCTTGTACTTATCAATGCAAAACACATGCTCCCTGGGTAATTCAGAGAAAAAATCATTGTTACCTGCGACCATGATCACCGGACACTCTGCAGCCTCACTCAATGCATACTCGCTTCCTTCCACATCACCGCAATGAATCACCATATCTAACGGCTTAAGCCTTTCCAATACGGTAAAATAATTATCATTTTGCCTGTGTGTATCACTAACAATCAGTATCCTCATACTTTTTTAATTCCTCTTTCATCAACATCAGTGCATTTCCGCGATGGCTGACCTTATTCTTCTCTTCTTCAGAAAGCTCTGCCGTTGTTTTTCCAAACGCAGGCACATAAAAGATCGGGTCATATCCAAATCCGTTAGTGCCTTTCTCCTCATATCCAATCCTTCCCTCTATTACTCCTCTGGTCGTGATTTCTCTGCCGTCCGGCAAGATTGCAGCAATTGCACATACAAAACGTGCAGTTCTCTTTTCATCCGGAACACCCTCCAACCGCTCGATCAGATTAGCATTTTTGATCCGATAGGATGTATCCTCTCCCATATATCTGGCAGAATAAATACCCGGCTCACAGTTCAGATAATCGATCTCCAGTCCGGAATCATCTGCCATAACAAGCGAATCCGTACAGGCAGCAACCGCTCTGGCCTTGATCAACGCATTTTCCTCATAGGTGCTGCCGTTTTCCTCAACCTCTATCTCAATGCCGGCTTCCTTCATGGTTATGACCTCTTTGACCATATCTGCCAGAATCATCTGTATTTCTTTTACTTTTCCCTTATTTCCCGTTGCAAAAATAACTTTATCTAACTTCATCGCATTCTCCATATTATTGGTTTTTCTTTGGCGGCTTGGGTCCCAGGAACTGATAATAATAAGTCTTCATCATACCATTGTAGATTTTTCTGTTCTTATCTGCTTTACGTCCCAGATCATTCTCTGCCTGCTCATAAGCTGTGATCAGATACATGCTCCAGCTGTCCAAAGCGCGGTATCTTTCCCCAATCGTCGCATATAAAGCCGGAAGTGCCGATTTTTCTTCCAAACGTTCTCCGTAAGGAGGATTGGTTATGATAAATCCGTACTTCTTGGGATGACTCAGCTCCGCTACGCTTCTTCTCTGAAAATGAATCAGCTTCTCCACGCCTGCAAGCCTGGCATTTTCTCTTGCAATGGCTACCATCTTCTCATCTATATCATATCCCTGGATATCTGTTTCCACGGACAGATCCACCATCTCGTGTGCTTCGTCAATAGAGTCATACCAGTTTCTTCTGCCTACAATATGCTCCCAGGTCTCAGCCGTAAAGTTTCTGTTCATGCCGGGTGCCATATTGGCTGCCATCATCGCAGCCTCAATAGGAAAGGTTCCGCTTCCGCAAAAAGGATCCACTAATATTCTGTCTCCCCTCCAGGGTGTCAGCATGATCAGTGCAGCTGCCAGATTCTCCGCAATCGGTGCTTTGGCTGTCAGTTTACGGTATCCTCTTTTATGCAGGGAATCTCCGGTACTGTCCAATCCCACGGTCACCTCATCCTTCATCAGAAAAACACGAATTGGGAAGCTGTCTCCATCCTCCGTAAACCAGTTCACATGATAATGCTCCTTTAAGCGCTCTACCATAGCCTTCTTCATAATACTCTGAATATCAGAGGGGCTGAACAGCTTACTCTTTATACTGGCGGCCTTTGCCACCCAGAATTTACCGTCCTTAGGTATATATTCCTCCCATGGAAGGCTCTTTGTTCCCTGAAAAAGCTCCTCATAGGTCTGCACGCGAAATCTTCCTATCTTGATCAGGATCCTTTCCGCACTACGTAAGAATATATTAGCACGACAAAGTGCCTCCTCATCTCCCCAGAAGGTGATACGTCCGTCTGCCACCTCTGTTACATCATATCCCAAATCAATAATTTCTTTTTTCAAAACTGCCTCCATGCCAAAATGGCAGGGAGCGATCAATTCAAATTTTCTCATAAGTTTCTCTTTCTGAATCTGTTCATTCGTTACCCAATGATTATACATGACTTTATCCAATATGTAAATAAGGATACCGGACAGTATCCCAAAAGATTCTGTCCGGTATCCCTTACTTTGCCGGTATTATTCCTTATCCTTCATGCTGTTGTTCGTCTTATTCTGGCTCTTATTCCGGCTGCTGTTCTTTTCCGTATTCTGAGCTGAGTCAGATGCGTTCTTGTTGTTTGCATTTCTGCAGTCATTTACATTGCCTGTCTTATTTGTATCGTAGTTTTGGCTGTTCTTTGACATATTGATTTCCTCCTGTTTATTAGTTACAAGAGTAGTATGCCGGCATCTTTCCTTTTCTATTCATCACTTTTACTTTTTCACCTACACAAGCGCTAGTTCAGCCAGTCTCTGAATAATTTCACAAAAAACAGTACTATCAATATTGGAAATGTAAAGGGAAGCAGGGCGGAAACAATCGAAAACAACGTACTAAATACGACAACAAGTATAAGAATGACCAGTAACAGCAACAGCCATCCCGGCATTCCTTTGGTCCGAACAGAGGAAGATCTGTCCTTATTCACATAAAAATTATCATGACAGACAGTATCCTCTGCATCTGAGGCCTTACCTGCAGCATTACTGCCATTTGCCGTAATGATCGTCTTCGCGATCAATCTTGGATCTCCCAATGAAGCGGTTACGCTTTCCTCAGATCTGCCCATACGCATCTGGCTGTTAATATAATCATTATAATAAGTTACATTTTCTTCGACAAGGCTGGCCGATACCCGCCCCGTCAATGCTACTCTTAATCTTTCAACAAATTCCTGTCCAGTCATCTTGTGCCTCGCAAATGCCTATACCTTTCCTTCTCTTGTTCCCAGTATAGCATGCCTTTACAAT
>CAYXQG010000225.1:0-3191 GCA_964467405.1 uncultured Acetatifactor sp.
ATTCTTAGGACAAATAGACATCGTTACACCTCCTTATTCGCGTTGAAGATATCTTGTATTGCTGCCATACGGGGATCCGGTACAAAAGTGTCGCAACCGCATTCTCCCTCGTTCAGATTTTTACCACATACTTTACATATGCCTTTGCAGCTGTCACTGCACAAAATCTTCATTGGCCAGTTTAATAAAATTTCATTGTACACAAAAGTCTCTACATTTAGCTGATAACCTTCCATGTAATCGAGTTCATCATCTTCCCGGTCATCCTGGTCTGCAGAACTATCCGGTGTGGTATCCGGTGAAGCGACTTCCCTCTCAAATGTCAAGGTTAACGTCGTAGGTACTTCTGCCAGGCATCTGTCACAGCAGGTATCAAAAACAATCTTCGCACATCCTTCTACTCTTGCCTTACCCACACCGATATTGGTAAGAATCAGGTTCACCGGTGATTTCTCAAGTATGGGAAATGTACCGATTCTGCTTGCAAAGCTTGTCATCTCAAGCTCGACTGTTACTTCCGCCGTCTTTCCTTCAGATGAAAATACATCAGATAAATTAACTAACATAGCTGACTCCTATGTAAAGAATTTGCATCATAGGCATCCTATGAGCAATACTCTTTGTTTTCACACTTGGTTAATTATACATATGTAAAGCTCTTTTGTCAATACGATTTTCTCGTTTTTTTGCAAATTCTTTTCTCCGGTTTAAGGGACGCGGAACGTGTCCGTTTCCTACTGCCAAACAGCTGCCTTACTGTTCCCGAATATGTTCCACTACTTATAATTCTAATACAGTTGGGTGTCAAAACAAACCTATTTAAATTGTATCGGTTCTACTTCCTTTGTAAGAGCCCTCATTTCATATTCCGGAAATGCTTCTATCAATTCGTCCAGACAATCGACTGTAGCGCCCACAATATCATGGGCTAACATCACTACCTTTTTTCGCTGCAGCGTGCTCTCCTTTGCATTTTGGATCAGCTTCTCAGGCTCAGGATTTGCAGCTGCATCCCCCAGACTGGCATTCCAGTCGTAATATACATAGCCCTGCTTTTCCATCTCATTAATAATGTCCTGATATACATTCTTATTATAATTGTTGATGCTTCCTCCCGGAAACCGAAAGCACCAGACCTTAACGCCTGTGGCATCATATACAGCCTTACATGCCTTATTAAAATCCTCTATAAAGCTTTCCTTACCGGCATAAAGCGTATCATACGCATGATCGTAGCAATGAATGCCTATGGTATGGCCTTCCTCCACAATTCTTTTTGCCGTTTCCGGATGCTTCTCCACATTTTTTCCTACAACAAAGAAGGTTGCTCTGACATCCTTTTCCTTCAGCACATCCAATATGGCATTGGTTCTCACCTCAGAGGGACCATCATCAAAGGTAAGATACATAACTTTGGGATAAAAATACAGCTGTATACCATCTGCAATCCCCTGTGCCAGTTTATCCAGATATGCATCTTCCTCCAGACAGAACCTCTCTTCCTGATTGGTCAAAAAACCGGTTTCGATCAGGCAGGAAGGCATCTTACTTTCACGAAGCACAAATAATTCCTCGCTTGCCTGTATTCCCCGATCTCTGGCTTTTGTATACAAAACAGCATATTGCTGCACCAGCTTCGCAAGCCGCTTACTGCCGTCATTCGTATCGCAGTACCAGGTCTCCATGCCTTTCGCACTGTCATCCTCGCAGGCATTCTGATGTATACCTATATAAGCATCAGCTCCGCTGTTATTGGCAAGTTCTGTACGATCCTCCAGGCTAAGCTTAGCATCAGTCTCCCTTGTTAACATGACGCGAAAGCCCATGGTCTCAAGTCTATTTTGCAGAAGCATTGCTATTTTCAGATTAAGTGCCTTTTCTTCCACACCTTCTGCACTGCAGCCCTCATCCTCGCCGCCATGTCCGGGATCAACAGCGATCAGATATTTCTTCTTATTTTCTTCTGTCTCTTCCTGAAAAAAATTTGTTATCTTCTCTGCTGCCTCTGTCTCCTTTCCCTTTTCTTCGTACCTTTCGAAGCTTTGTGAACTTATTTCCGTTATATCATTCACACATTCTTCCTTCTTTTCCCCTCTATTTTCAGGCAAGGCTTCACCGGCTGTTACATGCAGCATATAAATACATATACAGACAGAAAACAGCAGCGCAGGCACTATAAGGATTTTTCGATGATTCCTTTTCCTTATTGCCCGCCTCTGCTGTTTTTTATACCTTTTTGCATCCCGCAGATACATACCGATCCCCCCAAATACCTGTTTCATCCTATGATACAAGCATATTCGGGCGGCTCATCAAATCTTCATATTTTTTGCATAAAAAAAGCATCATCCTGTTATTTTCAAAAACAGCTCATTAATTCCTTCATAAAAACCAATGGTAACGATTGTGCTGCCATCCTCCATGCCGGGAAACCGATATTTCAGGAAATGACTTGTGGTCTCCAACAACGGATTATCCGACTCATATTCTTCCATCCCGGTAAGCTCCAGATAGTCTCCCCACTGCTTTACTATATTTTCAGGTTCCAGTTCGTCCCAGTCTTCCTCAATTCTCACATAGAATTCATACATTTTACCGGTATCCGCATCCACATAAGCATCCAAAAGACGCTTGGATTTATCCGCATTCTGCTGACTGGTTGAAAGACTGACCTTCCACACTGACATATTATTTCTGGGATCCAGCACATCAATGGCCGAATACAGCTCAGCATTATAAGAAAGTGCTTTGATCTGTCGTACATCATTTGGCAAAATGTTCAGTTCCTGCATTTTCTCTATTTCTCTGTTGCAAACATCATAGATTTCCGTTTCCGCAATCTCCTGTTCAGCCGGTCCCTGACGATTAACAATAAAAGCATAGGTACCGGTTAACTCACCGTAATCCACGGCAGAGTCCATACGGATCTTTTTATTCAGCTCGGTTTCCGGCAGATTCTGTTTACTCAGACACTGGGATAAAATATAGAGTTTTTCATTGCTGTTTAAGCTATAGCGATATCCTTCTCCCAGATCATCCACCGGCTCTGTGATCACCTGATTCAGATCAGATCCGTCCTTGTACCCGGCAAGTCTTTCAGGTCCCCATATTGACAATATCAGGATCAACAATACTCCCAAAAGTATCAGGCCATTCTTTACAAGCTTATTCATTTACAGCACCTCCTCCCA
>CAYXQG010000226.1:0-3161 GCA_964467405.1 uncultured Acetatifactor sp.
TTCTAATGCTTTACGCGCTTCTGCGCCATACTTAATTTCCTTTGCCCTAAGTCAAACATCTCCTTATAAAAATGATAAAATGTAAAACGACCTGCTTTCCTTCTAAGAACTGACAATCCCTTAGTCTGTGATGACAGCAAGAACATCATTCTGTTTTACAATAATATATTCCTCATCCTCAAGCTTCACTTCTGTACCTGCGTACTTGGAATAAATAACCTGATCTCCTACCTTCACTTCCATCTTAACTTCTTTACCGTCTACCACTCCGCCGGGTCCTACAGCTACAACCTCTGCCTGCTGTGGTTTTTCTTTATTCTGTCCGGGAAGAACGATTCCTGATTTGGTTGTCTCTTCTGCAACTAACTGCTTTAATACAATTCTGTCTCCTAATGGTACTAATTTCATATGAATACCTCCTGTTTTTCATCCAAGTCTATTTGTTAGCACTCAATTCAAACGAGTGCTAACGTTCAAAACATATATTAATTTTATATGCTCATCTTTGCAAGCACATTCCCGAATGTTTATCTTTCATTTTCTTTTCTTTTCTCTTTTTTCCTCGTTTTTTCTTTTGTTTTCTTATCAAATGTTCAAAACGCAGATTTAATTTTTCCTTTAGATTTTGTTCATATCTTTTTTGCACTTAAAAATGCCGTGCCACTTATGTGACACGGCATCCCTGTATGCACTCACAGAATCAGCATTTGATTTCAAGATATCCCAAAAGCTTACTCATATCATACTTATCCATAATACCCATATTGGAATCATAGAATTTTCCGTCATAATGGATCAGATAGTGGCAGAAACGGCCCATCTTTTCCATCATGATACAGCATTTCGGCAATTTTGCTTCCTTACCTTCTGTATAAGTAATAATATCCGTATGATCAATACCGTAGTAGTTCAATGCAGATATCACACGTCCCATGGTAGCCTGCCACTCTCTGCATTCCATTACCTTGATGACCTCTGAAATCGTAACACCTGCAAGCATTGCCACACAGGCCTGGCCGCACAAACCGTCCTCAGGCTGAATGATCACCTGCATACTGTCAATTTTGCGGATCGGATTGGCAAAGCTGTACGGACTGTCCTGATCCATTTTGATCAGACTGCCGTTTACATGAAGCAGTATCTTATGCGGCACTTCCAACTCCACATTCACTGCTGCTTCATCATAAATATGGATCTCATAGTTTCCTTTTTCTTTCGGCAGCAATTCACACTCTATGATGGAATTGTCTAACACAAGGTCAGCCTGTATCACATCTCTTTGCTTACAAACCTCCCAGACATTGAAGGGAATCTGTATGATATATCCTTTATCACTTTTATTCACAGTTGCTTCAAACAAATATCTCATGTATAACCTCCTGGTTTAATAAAATTCCATTGTCTCGTACTCAAAACACACCCATAAATTGTACCAAATACCCGGGCTTTTGAAAATAGTTTTTTGTATAAAATATGCAAGTACTAAAAAAAATACAAGCCTAATCCCTGATCTTGGAGGGAGAAATACCATAATGCTTCTTAAATTGCTTGCTGAAATGGTATGCATCCTTATACCCCACCCGGTCTGCCACCTCCTTGATACTTAAATCCGTATCCTGCTCCAGGATTTCTCTTGCTTTCTCCAATCGGATCTTGATCAGACGGTGGATCGGTGTATCTCCGGTCTCGGTCTTAAAAATTTTAGAAATATAAAAGGTACTTAAATACATATTCTCCGCAATACGGTCCAGGGATATCTTCTCGCTGTAATGGTCCTCAAAATAGTTTACGATCTGCTCCACTACATATTTCTTGTTGATGGATTCGAAAGCATATCCTGCCGGCACCTCCATGGGCTGTGAATGGGCACGGATCACATAGACCAGCATCTGCATCAGATAGGCCTTCAGCACAAAATATCTTCCCTGGTAACCCAGTGCATTCTCCGCCTCCATAGAGGAACATATCTTAAATATTTTCTGGCGCAGCTCACCGGTCGTATGCAGAATATTACCGGGTCCCGGCAGGGGAATATAATTTTTCTCCAGATTCTGCAGCTGTATATTACTGAAGCCGATAAAAAATTCCGTGGTCGGTGTATCCCCTTCTTCTGAAGGGAGTGACTGATGCCTTACGCCCGGATTAAAGATCAGAAGGTCACCCTCTGCCACGTCATAAAGTCTGTCCTCGATCAGATATTTTCCGTTTCCTGAAATCACATAAGCCATTTCAATATGATCATGGCTGTGATATGTATCCAAATCCCTGCCTCTGTTTCCCTTCCAGGTAAACAAAAAGGTAGGGTCTAAATCTTCAATGATCAAATTTGTTGCCTGATTTTGCATGTTCTTCACCCTCTCCTTTTCATTGTACTTACATTTCATCAAAAAGTAAAATCATTTTTACAAAAAGAGACATGAACGATACAAAATAATCCATTTTCATTTTCAGACAAAAACCGCAATATATAATATAGAGTATACTATAACAGAAAGGGAAAAATTATGACAGCATTAAAATGGTTTATGGGTTTTTTGAAGAAGTATACCGGTCTTATCATTATCGGACTGGTATTGACCACCATCATTGCCGCACTGTCCATTGTCAATCCGTATATATCCGGTTATATCGTTGACGAGGTCATAGAGCTTGGCAATTATGATATGCTTCCTGTATTGATCGCATGTCTGGTGGGCGTTACTCTCTTAATGAGTATCCTGCGTTTTTTATACAGGCTGATCTTCGAAACTGCCTCTCAGGGCATATTGTATGATATGCGTGACAAGGTATATCGCAAGCTTTTGCAGGAGGACTTTGCTTTTTATAATAAGAAACGTACCGGTGATCTGATGAGCCGTCAGACTGGTGATATGGATGCCATACGACACTTTGTGGCATATACCTCTTATATTGTATATCAGAACGTGCTCATGTTTATTTTTGCCTTGATCATGATCTTTACGGTAAATATCAAGCTTGCTCTTTGTATGATCGTTGTTCTGCCTTTTACGGCTTTTGCAACCTACAAACAGTCCAAGGAGGTAAGACCTGCCTTCCGGCGCAACCGTAACTGCTTTTCTTCCTGGAATGCATTTTTACAGGAAAATTACTCCGGAAACCGGGTGTTAAAACCATTTGCCAAGGACAATAATGAAATCGAG
>CAYXQG010000227.1:0-3104 GCA_964467405.1 uncultured Acetatifactor sp.
AAAGAGTTGCAAAAATAATAAAAAAAGTTTGTAGCAACTACTTGACACCAGAGGGGATCCTTAGAGGAAATGACCGGTATTTATACGGTGAGAAGATAAAAGCATATTTAAGAAGAGGCGCAAGGCCATTGCGGGGAGAGAATATGTTGCCCAATGAAAGGGTGGGCTTCGGGAAGCTTTGCATTGCCGACAGTCTGCCGGAAAATAATTTTTCCTTTTTGTATTAAATTGTGCAAAGTATGTAAAGACTAAATGCAAATATGTATTTAGGAGAGTGAGGAAGGCACATGAAAACAGATAATACAAAAAGGCCTTTTGGATGGCGGGATAAGATCGGTTATTTATTTGGGGATTTTGGCAATGATTTTACTTTTTTATTGTCCTCCGGTTTCCTGCTGAAATTCTATACGGATGTAATGGGAGTGTCAGCAGGTGTGATCGGAGGCATTATGATGCTTGCCCGGTTTGCGGATGCTTTTACGGATGTGGCAATGGGACGCATTTGTGACAGGAGAAAGAGCACAGCAGCCGGAAAGTTTAAACCCTGGATCCTGTGGATGTGTGTACCGGTTGCGCTTTCTTCCTTCCTGATCTATCAAAGTGCTCTGGCGGATAAAAGCATGTTGTTTAAAATATGTTATTTGCTTATCACCTATATTCTGTGGGGATCCTTTTTTTATACTTCTGTAAATATTCCTTACGGTTCCATGGTTTCTGCTGTTTCAGAGGATGCCGGTGACAGACAGTCTCTTTCTACTTTCCGTTCCATGGGGGGCGTATTGGCTGGATTGTTTGTAGGAGCCGGTGTACCCATGCTTGCCTATGACAGGATCGATGGCAATTCTGTCATGAACGGAAGCAGATTTACGGTGATCGCGGGCATCTTTTCTGTGTTGGCAGTCATTTGCTATCTTCTTTGCTACGGATTGACCACAGAACGGGTGCATATACAGACAAAGGAAGCACAGCAGAGGAAAAATAATATATTTACCATGTTTCTCAATGCATTCCGTAACCGGGCACTGATCTCGCTCATAGCAGCCTCCGTTCTCATGCTTTTGGCGCAGTTAACCATGCAGTCCATGGCAAATTATGTATATCCGAACTACTATGGAAATACAAACGCCCAGTCTCTGTCCACTATTTTTATGGTTGTGGCCATGAGTATTGCGGCGGTGATTGCAAAACCCCTTTCCGGAAGGTTCGGTAAGGCAGAGGTAAGTGCGGTTTCTACTCTGCTTGCGGCAGTCGTCAGTCTGCTGTTGTTTTTTCTGCGCCCGCAGAATGTATGGGTCTATGTGGCATTTCAGACAATCTGCTGGCTGGGCCTGGGCATGTTTTCCATGGTTTGCTGGGCTTTGGTTACGGATGTGATCGATCACTCGGAGCTTGCAGGGGGCATTCGGGAGGACGGTACCGTATATGCCTTGTATTCATTGGCCAGAAAGCTGGGTCAGGCAGCATCAGCCGGCATTACGGGTATTATGCTGACCGGGATCGGATATTCTCAGGAAACTGCATTTCATTCTTTTGTAATAAATGGTATCTTTAATATATCAACATTGGTGCCTGCCGTTGGATTTGGTTTGTTGTCTGTGGTTTTGTGGTTCTGGTATCCGCTCCATAAGAAGCAGGTGGAGGATAATATCCAAAGATTAAAGGACAGACATGGGGCAGAAAGTGAGAAGTAGTACAAAAAGGACGTGACTTGTCCTGAAAGAAGTGGTATAAATAATAAGGTGGGGAGGAGAGAGAGGATGAGATTTTCCAATCAGGATTTACGAAAGTTATTAATTCCCTTAGTGATCGAACAATTACTCGGATCATTAATGGGTATGGCAGATACATTGATGGTATCAAGCTGTGGAGAAAGTGCCGTATCAGGTATTTCCATTGTGGATACCTTAAGCTATGTGCTGATCATTTTATTCAGTGCCATGGCCAGCGGCGGCTCGGTAGTGGTTGCACAATTTAAAGGAAAAGGAAAACCGGATATGGTCAGCAGGGCTGCCAATCAGGTATTTATTTCAGTTGTGGGAATTTCCCTGATAATCACGACAATTGCCCTGGCAGGCAATTATGCTATATTAAAGGCAATTTATGGCTCTATTGAGCCGGATGTTATGACGGCGGCGAGAACTTATTTTTATTTTTCGGCACTCAGCTTCCCGTTTTTGGGTCTTTATAACAGTGGTGCAGCCTTATTCAGGGCAGTGGGTAATTCAAAGGTTTCCATGAATGTTTCGCTGATAGCCAATTTGATGAACATTGTGGGCAATGCAGTTTTGATCTATGTATTTGATCTGGGTGTACTGGGGGCATCTGTTTCCACACTGGCATCCAGAATCATATCTGCACTTGCTATTTTGTACTTATTAAAGAAAACAGGCGAGATCGAGCTGGCGAAGAAATGGAGACTGGATTTCGGACTTTTGAAAAAGATTTTGTACGTGGGTATTCCAAACGGTCTTGAAAACAGTATGTTTCAGCTGGGCAAGGTGCTTTTGAGCAGTCTGATCGCAACCTTTGGAACCATCGCCATTACAGCCAATGCAGTGACCAATACGGTGGCCAATTTCCAACATATCCCTTCTACAGCCATTGGTATGGCCATGATCACGGTAGTTGGTCAGTGTGTCGGTGCAAATGAAGTGGATCAGGCAAAATATTATTTAAAGAAGCTGATACGGATTTCTTATTGCTGTGTGATCGCATTGGGAATTCTTCTGGTGGTTTTTGCAAGACCTATCTTTGGCCTGTATCATCTGGGTGATGAGACCATAGAGCTTGCTATACAGCTGCTTAGCTACAGTGCAATATGCAGTATGATGACACACCCTCTGTCCTTTGGACAGGCACATGCCCTTCGTGCTGCAGGTGATGTAAGCTACACAATGGTAGTATCTGTTTTATCCATGTGGTTCTGCCGTATCCTGCTTGCATATGTGCTGGCGGATCATATGCAGATGGGTGTTATGGGCGTATGGATCGCCATGACAATTGACTGGGTGGTAAGAGCAATCTGCTTTACACTTAGAATACATAGCGGAAAATGGCTTAAATTTACAAAGAAAATTGTATAAAAGCAGACATGCCTGTAAATG
>CAYXQG010000228.1:0-3099 GCA_964467405.1 uncultured Acetatifactor sp.
AATTAATCATTGCTTAAGTACTCCTTTATCTCCCCGACCAAATACAGGGAACCGACTATATATACACGTTCTTCCTTTTGTTTTCCCGCCAGAATGCTTTCAAATGCATCCTTAACATGCTCAAATACCGTAATCCGCTCTGTCATAGACTCCGGCAGTTGTTTTCTCATCTCTTCCAAAGAGGCAGCCCTGCTGCTTTCCAAATGAGCTAATGCAATATGGCTGAACAGATCTTCCTCTGTCAGCTTATGCAGCATGGATACATAATCCTTGTCCGATACAACACTGAACAAAAGCTTCCTTCTTCCGTCATGTCCATCCTTTTTGACAGTCTCCACAAAAGCTCTGACACCATCCTCATTATGTGCTCCGTCCACATATACCTCCGGCAGTACCTCTTCCATCCTGCCTGCCCAAAAGCAGCTCTCCGCTCCCTTTTTAAAGACAGATACATCCACACAATGCTCTGTATCCAATATTTCCACTGCACGCATGGCCAGGGCACAGTTTTCTGCCTGATATTGTGCAATGGTATGCAACCTTGCATTAATATTATAATCATAACGAGAAACGTAAGAAAAATCAATGCTTTTATTCTGAAATTCCAATAATGAATAGTCACTTTTCGACACAGGATAGCAGGGTGCCGACAACAATTTTGCTTTTTCCCAAAAAACCTGCGTAACCTCCTTTGCCGTATCTAAAAAGACCACCGGCGTATCCTGTGCTATGATCCCTGCCTTCTCACCTGCGATCTTTTCAATGGTATCTCCCAGATACTCCACATGCTCCAGGCTGATACGCGTGATCACAGCCAGTTCCTTCTTAGAGACTGAATTGGTCGCATCCAGTCTGCCGCCCAGTCCTGTTTCCAAAATACAATAATCAGGCATGGCATCCTTAAACAAAAGCATTGCCATAAAAAATAAATATTCGAAAAAGGTAGGGTGATATCCCCTTCCCTGTGCAAGCTCCTCCCAGTCCAGCATGTCATATACCTGCAAAAATGCATGCAAAAATGCTTCCCTGCCTACCATCTGTCCTTCTATCACAAAACGCTCCCGTACATCCACCAGATGGGGTGAGGTAAACACTGCCACCTTCTTTCCTGCAGCCTCTAAAATACTGCGTATATAGGCACAGACAGACCCTTTTCCATTGGTACCTGCCACATGGATCGTATGCAATGCTCTGTCCGGATTGCCCAATTTATCTAAAAAGGCCTTTGTATCGGCCATAGTATTCTTTTTTGTAAATCTGGGAATGGCAAATACATATTCCACAGCTTCCTCATAGGTTGTAATGTTCTTTCTTATCACCGCGATCAAGACCTTTCCAAATCACTTATGACGCCCCTGCAAAACTGCAGGGGCGCTGTGTTATAATTTTTCGGGATACTGTCCTTCTGCGATCAGTCTGCCGATGGATTCCACCACAATGGGCTTATCCTCTTTGTAGGTTACACCGAACCATTTATCCCTTGTTTCCAGGATCGTAACATCCGCCCTGTTTTCCTTGATCAGGCCGTCCACGATCATAGGCAGCAGAAATTCGCTCTTTATATCATCCTTCTCCAAGCCGGAAAGGAATTTTACAAAACCTGTCTCCAGCTCTTCCAGGAAATCCGGTGTAAAGCCCCACATATTCATGGACACATGACTTTGGGGATCACAGGCCACAAGATTTCCTTCCTTATCCTTACAGAAAACACCGTCTTCTGTCTTCACAATACCTCCGGTCTCCTTCACTCCGACCAGATTGCCGTTTTCATCCATTTCACAGATGCCTCTGGTAACACCGCCGTTTTCGCTCAGCGTATTGCCCAGAATAAAGCCTGCCATACAGAAATTATATTTCTTATTTGAGATATGCTCTTCTACCAGATAATCGTGTATCAGTTTAAATGCTTCCTTACCGTAATAATCATCTGCATTGATCACAAGAAATGGTTCCTTGACAATACCCTTACATGCCAAAATCGCCTGCCCGGTTCCCCATGGCTTGGTTCTCCCTTCCGGAAGCTGAAAGCCTTTCGGAAGATCCGTAAGCTCCTGCAAAGCATACTCCACCGGAATACGCTTTGCAATTCTGTTGCCGATCACCTCTTTAAAGGTTTCCAGCAGATCCTTTCTTGTGACAAACACGACCTTATTAAAGCCTGCCTCAATTGCATCATAAATGGAATAATCCATAATGATCTCGCCGCCGGGTCCCACGGGTTCCAGTTGCTTAATTCCGCCACCAAAGCGGCTACCCATACCAGCTGCCATTATGACTAAAGTGGTTTCCTTCATCCCTTTTCCTCCATGTCTGCTTTGCCCTTAGCACTGCTTTCCCTGTGCATGCTTCTTACTGAAGCTGAGCAAGACGCTCTTTTACCTGCTCCATCATCTGGGTATATTTAGCAAGCTTCTCTTTCTCCTCTGCAATCTTTGCAGCCGGAGCCTTGGATACAAATTTTTCATTGGAAAGCATACCGTTTACACGGGCAAGCTCACCCTCTAAGCGCTTCTCTTCCTTCTTCAGACGCTCGATTTCCTGTGCAATATCAACCAGTTCCGCAAAAGGAATATAAATTGTTGCGCCTGCGATCACTACAGAAACCGCATCCTGTGCAATACCTGTCTTATCCTCCTGAACAACCACCTCATTTGCATAAGCTAAAGATGCAAAGAAGAGCTTACCTTCCGTAAATGTGTTGCGGATGTCCTCGCTCTCACTTACTACATAGCAAAGTGCTTTACGGCTGGGAGCCACGTTCATCTCTGTACGGATATTACGGATGCCGCGTACAGCCTCCTTAATGATCTCAATATCCTTCTCTTCCTTCTCAAAGCATCTATTATCCGTAAATTCAGGCCATTTACTGATCATGATGGATTCTTCCTCGCTCTGGAGCGTACAGAATATTTCTTCTGTAATAAAAGGCATATAAGGATGAAGCAGTTTTAAGGCATCGATGAGAACTGTCTTTAAGGTCCAAAGTGCAGCATTCTGGCTTACTGCATCATCTGAATTGTACAGACGGGGCTTAACCATCTCAATATACCAGTCACAGAATTCATCCCAGATAAAATCATAAACCTTCTGTACTGCAAT
>CAYXQG010000229.1:0-3054 GCA_964467405.1 uncultured Acetatifactor sp.
GACTTGAGAGATGTTTTGTAGAGATTAATTCAGTGTTCGGTTTTGAGTGTACAATAGATAAAAAGAGTAGCGTGTGCTACTCTTTTTTTTATAGAAAATTGAAATATTTGAGGGCTTTGGCAATTCCGTCGTCACTGGCATTTGCAGTTATATAGGAAACTGATTCAAATAAAGAAGCAGGAGAAGAGTTTCCCATAGCAATACTATTGCTCAGATAAGTAAGCATTGCCAGATCATTGTTACTGTCACCAAAAGCATAGGCATTTTCGATGGGAATGTTATAATGATTTAAAACAAATTGGATGCCGGTTGCCTTACTGTAACCATATGGAACAAACTCCCTGAATGTGCCGCCTCTGTCAATACATGTAAACCATTTGTCGCTGGTTTGCTGAAATTTCTCCAACTGTTCCGCTGTTTCGTACCATATAACGAATTTATCACAGAAAAAATTAGGATTTTCCAAATCGTCGGGCATATGATAGTTACGCTCCATGAATTCTTGGTAGTGCTTAAGAGCCATCGGGTGCTTGAGCGGTCTGGTAAGATCAAATGCAACCTCTTTGCGCGATTCAAATAAAATATCTACGTCCGTTTCGCGGGCAGCCTGAAGAATTTGCATGATAGTTTCATGACTTTGAGGCGTATACAAGACATCCTTATTATCACAGAGAATGTTTGTGCCGCAGCCGCAAATATATCCGTCAAATCCAATATTGCGAAAACGCATTTCTACATTTTGCAGACAACGTCCGGTATTGATAAACATAAGGTGTCCATTGGCACGTGCCTGACGAATGGCCTTTATGGTACTATCCGGAATCGAACCGTCGATCTCGGATGTCAAGGTACCATCTATGTCAAAAAAAACAATTTTTTTCATCTTTAATCTCCTTAGAATATCAATATTGTAAAAAATGTGAATAAATTTGTCAATCCAATTGTAAGTTTATACACTTATTATTGACAAACTTAGTCAAGGATTTTATAATTTGTTTGATAAATTCAACTATTATAGGATAAAGAAACAATTGTCAGATAATAGACCGAGAGGAGAACAGCCATGTCTAAATATTATCAGCCAGAAATTGAATGTGCATCAGTAGAAGAGCTTCATGCGATGCAGAACGAAAAACTTGTTAAACAAGTAAAACATGTATATGAAAATGTAGCATATTATCGCAACCTAATGGATGAGAAGGGAGTTACGCCTGATGATATTAAATCCATTGATGATTTGCATAAGCTTCCTTTCCTGACAAAGGCAGAT
The DNA here is from genome assembly GCA_964467405.1 of uncultured Acetatifactor sp. GTDB lineage: Bacteria > Bacillota > Clostridia > Lachnospirales > Lachnospiraceae > Acetatifactor. The sequence goes on from CAYXQG010000229.1 coordinate 1,271, forward strand.
CTGCGTGATGCTTATCCATATGGTCTTTTAGGTACTGATCTGAAAAACTGTGTGCGTATACAGTCAACAAGCGGAACGACAGGACGTCGTGTAGTTGCATTTTATACACAGGAAGATGTTGATCTTTGGGAAGAATGCTGCGCACGAGCAATTACTGCAGTTGGTGGAACCAGGGAGGATGTGTGCCAGATTGCATATGGTTACGGATTGTTTACGGGAGGCCCGGGTTTAAACGGTGGATCACATAAGGTTGGCTGTCTGACTTTGCCCATGTCTTCAGGTAATACGGAACGTCAGATTCAGTTTATGAGAGATTTACACGCTACTATTTTATGCTGTACACCATCCTACGCAGCATATATCGGAGAAACATTGAAGGAGATGGGCCTTTCTGCAGATGATATTGAACTGAAAGCAGGTATTTTTGGCGCAGAACCATGGACTGAGGAGATGCGTCATGATATTGAAAAAACACTTGGTATCAAGGCGTATGATATTTATGGATTGACCGAAACCAGCGGCCCGGGCGTTTCATTTGAATGTGAAGAACAGACAGGATTGCATATTAATGAGGATCATTTCCTGGCAGAAATCATTGATCCGGAAACGGGAGAGGTTTTACCGGAGGGGTCCAAAGGAGAATTGGTATTTACAAGTTTGGACAAAGAAGCGTTTCCTCTTTTAAGATATCGAACAAGAGATATTTGTGTTTTAAGTAGAAAAAAATGCTCTTGCGGCCGTACTCTTATTAAGATGAGCAAGCCCATGGGCCGAAGTGATGATATGTTGATCATTCGAGGTGTGAATGTATTCCCGTCACAGATTGAAACAGTTCTTTTGAAGGAAGGATATTCCTCTAATTATTTAATTGAGGTAGATAGGGCGAATAATACAGACACGTTGGATATATCTGTAGAACTGAATCCGGAGCAGTTTACGGATACAGTTAGGGATCTTACTGCAAAAGAGAAGGCTTTGGCTAATGCGATCAAGACAATGCTGGGTATCAGCCCCAAGGTACACTTGGTTGCACCTAAGACAATTACCAGAAGCGAAGGAAAAGCTGTCAGGGTTATTGACAGAAGAAAGCTTCATGATTAATTTGGAGAGGAGTACGGATATGAGCGTTAAACAGATTTCAGTTTTTGTAGAGAATAAGAAAGGTAAGCTTGCAGAGGTTACACGATATATTGCAAAGCAGAATGTGAACCTGAGGGCATTATCAATAGCAGATACACAGGACTTCGGTATTTTGCGTATTATATGCGAGGATCCGAAGAATGCGGAAGAGGTATTAAAAAAAGGTGGTTATATCACTACAGTAACGGATGTCCTGGCTGCATCCATATCGGATGAACCGGGAAGTCTTGCTTCTATTTTGGAAGTGCTGTCAGAAGCAGGAGCTATGGTAGAGTATACATATGCATTTCTTTCTGCAAAGACAGGAGCCTATATGATATTCCGTGTAGATGACAATCAGAGTGCAGCTGCAGCACTTGCCGGTGCAGGAATCAAAACGGCAAATCAGGAGGATCTGTTCTAAGGAAGTTTGTTGTTATAATCAGATTATGTATAGTTCCGGGTACTATCGGAAAATGATTGGTCATATCAGATAGAAAGAATATAGACATTTAGACATAGTAAAACGGACACGGTAAAGAAACCAATTATTGGTTACCGTGTCCGTAGCTGTTTTTGCGATTTTAACCTTGTTGGATGTTGATTTCAGTATTTTTGAAATTGTAGAAAAAATATAAAAAATTTTAAAAAATAGGTGTTGACAA
>CAYXQG010000230.1:0-3040 GCA_964467405.1 uncultured Acetatifactor sp.
GGTCAAACGACCCGGCTTCTTTTTCGCACTGTGGTACCACGGTGCCCTGCTTGCGTCTTCTGTGTGCCCTTTCAGTCCGCACTTGTATTTTTTCGCAAAGTTATTCCGCCGCTTCTATGACTTAGAATTTGATTAACATCTTCACTCTTCAGAGGAGTTAAATGCGCCAGATAGTTTCGCATCCTCCGGAAAAAATCAAGCGTATGGTATTCATCGTTACTGGTCTTGATCTGCTCATGTAAAGCCCAGTAATACAAACTTCCAAGTTCAACATCCTGAGGAGTCGAGAGATCCTCTCCCAGACTATTCTGAATGGGAAGAAGTGCCTTGATTTCATCAAAGTGGTCACAGATAAAATCCAAACGGTAGCTTTCAATAACCGGAAAAAGTTGTTTCAACTGTGCTTCCCATAGGGAGTGACAGAGTTGACTTTCCGATTGCACTTCAGAAAATGGTTCGTCATTCGATCGAAGCTCACTTTTTATTATCCTGAGGTATTCTTCAACGGGATTCCGCAGAATGTTCTTCCAGTCATTCAGGCAGGTTGCGCACAGCTCGATGTCTTTCTGGCACAGCGCTGAGACAACTTCTGTCAGATAGGCGCGAAACTGTTGCGGAATCTGTCCACGAGCGCTCGCCAGCGCACAGAAAGTAAAGCTGTCATAGTATGTGATTCTCTGTGCAAGGTCAAAATAAACAAAGCGCTCAGAGCTGACACGCCTTTCAATCGGAGAAACCGTTTCAAGGATAAACCCTGCGCAGGTCTCCCCGGGCTGAACCGCCGCTGTGTATTCGGCAATAAACTTTTCCCAATCCTTCAGGCGATCCTCGGAAAGTCCTTTTACCCAGAGATAACGCTGATTCAGCACGATATCGCTGTTCTTAGCAAGAAACTGTGCATAGGAATATGTAGGACGGTAGCTTGCCTTCTTTCCTTTTTTGCAATAGCTTTCAAACAGATACTGTCCGATATCCCCATCAGGGCAGGAAATAATGTCCAGCCTGTTTTCGCAATTCCGGTTCTGCAGGGCCATTTCGATTCCATCCTGAAACGTATCATACCACGGTGTCCACTTCGGAAGATAGAGAAGCACGGACTTGTCAAAGGCTGCGTGGTCCGCAATCTGCTCTATGAAATCACGTGCGGATGCGATTTGTTTCCACCAAAGCTCATTCATGCTGAGCCTCCTCTTCTATCTTATCGCAGACTTCCGCCTCGCTCCCCATCATCTGGCAGAAGTTGTATCGTGCGAACCGATAGCTACTTGTCGTGACAGACTGCAGAACGTTCAGCTCACGCATTTCCTCCATCAGGGCGTGGATGGAGGCGGCCGAAAGATCCGACAACTTTTTGATTCCGTATTCCCTTGCATGAGACTGGATATCTTCTGCCGAGAACGAGCTACTTTCCTCACTGAAATGGTAGTGGTATGCTCCGAGCAATGCAATCAGATAATAATAATCATCTTGATCCACCTTCAGGGTGATAATGAATTTTTCACGAATCTGCTGAAGCAGTGTTTCATCCGACAGTGTCTTTTTGACGTGATTCTCACTGATGCTATAAGGCGGTGTTTCGCTCTCTTCGTAGTCTGCATAATCATGCTGCAGCGCCTCAATCAGTTTAGAACAATACAGCTGAATCAGTCCAGGGAAGTAGTTGGTCGTTCCAAAGATTGTAGAGATCAATGTTTCCGTGGCAGGGTCAGATTCGAAACGGAAGCCAAGATACCACAGAGGCGTTTCCAGCAGCTCTCTTGCCTCAGCCGCCTTGAAGGGCGTGACAGTCAGCGAGCTCAGGTGTGTCAGAACACTGTTATTGCCCAGCGCGACATTCTGCTTGAACCGTACAACATTGCGAAGGCCGGCAACCACGAACTTGAACCGACCCGTTCCGATACTTTGAATATCCTTCAGTGCATCAAAGGGGCTATAGTTGACCGCTTCACAGCTTTCGATAAATATGTCTGCTTCATCCATCATCAGAAGAAGATAAGGGATGTAGTCCTTTTCATCCCGCAGACGATTCTTAATGCTCCGGGAAAGTTTACGCCAATCATCGGTGATATCCTTTTCGGACAGGATGCCCTCATCGCACAAGGCTTCCGAAACCGTTTGTGCTACCTCCCGATAATTCTGGCCCTTGATATCGACTAGAACTGCACGGTTGCCGTTTTCATCGTAGTTGATATCGTTCCGAGCCATCCGCAAAAGGGCCGATTTGCCCAACTGGCGACCGCCGTAAACGATATTCGCACCGGAAGACGACTCAATCTTTTCCAGTTCAAACCGCCGTCCCATGAAAAGCTCCGGCGGCATCACATTGGTCGAGTCCGAGATATACGGCTGGTTGGAAGCATATGGCATAATGACCGCCATCAGCATCCGGTTGACTGAAGTCTCCGAATAATGGTCAGCAAGATAGGAGATCACGATGCGGTCGACCACTGCAAAAGTTTTTCCGCTCCCCCTCTTTTTGGTGAGTCGTGCCAGTCGGCGGCGGTCCGCCATGGTGAGTGCACAATCCACTAGGACCAGTGTGTTACGCGCATTGCCGATGCGTTCAATGCGTTCCATCAGGTCGTTAGCGCCAAATCGTCCAAAGAGGTACACGACCCGGAATCCGGCTGTTTCTGCCTCGGAGCCAAAGATATAGATGGGATGTGTGTAATTGGATTTTCTGCCATTGACAGGCGACTTGAGTTTGATCGTAAAGGTATTCTTTTCTGCAGCATTATTCTGTTGCTCAATGCTCGCAACATTGAATCCGAGCGCTTCCAAAAGATTCCTGGCGGATTCTTCACTCACAGAGCCTCCGTTCCGCGGCCAGCTGTCCACCAGACGTGCTGCACCACGAGCTTCTTTGTTGCGCACACGGCGGTACTGATTCAACATTGACTGCAAAGGCATGCCGGCATTGGAAGTACGGCTGGAATGCATCTGATATTCAGTGATGAACTGCTTCAGGTGATCCGTAGGTGGAAGCTCAATGCTCGCCGACAGATCATTGGATTTCAGTCGGTTGAGCTGATCCTCGGCA
>CAYXQG010000231.1:0-2967 GCA_964467405.1 uncultured Acetatifactor sp.
ATATTGACTGGATTAATAACTGGAAGCAGTATTTTCATCAGTTCTATATAGATGACATTCTGGTGATCCCTTCCTGGGAGGATGTAAAGCCGGAGGACAATGAAAAGATGGTATTGCATATTGATCCGGGTACTGCATTCGGAACCGGTATGCATGAGACTACACAGCTGTGTATCCGCCAGCTGCGCAAATTCATTACTCCGGAAACAGAGCTTTTGGATGTTGGAACCGGAAGCGGTATTCTGGCAATTCTTTCCCTGATGTTCGGAGCAAAGCATGCAGTAGGTACCGATCTGGATATCTGCGCGATCGATGCAGTAGCTGACAATTGCAGGAATAATGGTATTGCACCGGAGCAGTTTGAGATGATGATCGGTAATATCATTACGGATAAGGAGATCCAGGATAAGGTGGGCTATGAATGCTATGATATTGTAGTGGCAAATATCCTGGCAGATGTATTGGTTCCCCTGACACCGGTTATTGTGAATCAGTTAAAGCCGGGCGGAATCTATATTACATCAGGTATTATTGACGACAAGGAGCAGACCGTAGTGGAAGCTGTGAAGGCAGCAGGTCTGGAAGTTCTGGAGGTAACTTACCAGGGCGAATGGGTGAGTGTTACCGGAAGAAAGAGTGAAGTGTAAGAAACAAGGCAGAATGCATACAAGGTGCGGATGTTCTGCGTCGGGCGATTGGAGAGAGTGGAATGTATCAGTTTTTTGTGGAGCCACATCAGATAAACGATAAATGTATTACGATCGTTGGCAGTGATGTCAATCATATAAAGAATGTACTTCGCATGAAGATCGGTGAGGAATTGTCGGTCAGCAATGGTGTGGACGGTAAGGAGTATCGCTGTGGTATTGTAAGCATGAGTGAGGACAGCATCCTTTGCGAGCTGCGTTTCGTGAAGGAGGACGGCGTGGAGCTGCCGTCGGAGATTTATTTATTCCAGGCACTTCCCAAATCCGACAAAATGGAGCTGATCATTCAGAAGGCAGTGGAGCTTGGAGCTCATGAAATCATTCCTGTTGCTGCCAAACGCTGTGTGATGAAGCTGGATGATAAGAAAGCAAAAACAAAGATTGCCAGATGGCAGGCGATCGCGGAGGCGGCTGCGAAGCAGAGCAAGCGCCATATTGTGCCGCGGGTCGCAGAGGTGATGAGCTTTAAAAATGCAATAGGCTATGTTAAGGATTTTGAGGTAAAGCTTATTCCCTATGAATTGGCAGAGGATATGAGTAAGACCAAAGAAATCATAGATCACCTGCAGCCCGGTGGGAAGATTGCTGTCTTCATCGGACCGGAAGGTGGTTTTGAAGAAGCAGAGATACAGCTTGCCATGGAAAACGGCGTGGAGCCCATTACCCTGGGAAAACGTATATTGCGTACGGAAACAGCAGGCTTTACGGTTTTATCCTGGTTGATGTATCAGCTGGAGCAATAAAACAGAAGGGAATATGCCTTTGAAGGAAGAAATCAGCTTCCGGTAAAAGTACTTTTGCATAATATAAATTATAGTACAAATTTATAAGGAGATATAGGAATGGAAGTATATTTGGACAATTCTGCGACTACCAGGGTATTCCCGGAGGCAGCGCAGCTGATGACCAAAGTAATGTGTGAAGATTATGGCAATCCTTCCAGTATGCATAGAAAAGGCGTGGAGGCGGAACAATATATTCGCTATGCAAAAGAAACGCTGGCAAGAATTCTGAAGGTCTCAGAGAAGGAGATCATCTTTACCTCCGGCGGTACGGAATCGGATAATATGGCATTGATCGGATGTGCTATGGCCAATATGCGCCGGGGCAGGCATTTGATTACGACCAGAATAGAGCATCCGGCGATTCTGCAGACCATGCACTATTTGGAAAATCAGGGATTTCAGGTAACCTATCTGCCGGTGGACAGATCGGGACGTATCCGGTTAGAAGATCTGCAGAATGCGATCACACCGGAAACCATATTGGTGTCAATCATGTATGTGAACAATGAGATCGGTTCCCTGCAGCCGATCGCGCAGGCAGGTGCTTTGATCAAGAGAATGAATCCCAACATTCTGTTTCATGTAGATGCAGTACAGGGATTTGGAAAATTCAGGATTTATCCCAAGAAAATGAATATTGATCTTTTGTCAGTCAGCAGTCATAAGATACACGGACCGAAGGGGACCGGTTTCTTATATGTAGGAGAAAAGGTAAAGATCCAGCCTATTACGCATGGCGGCGGACAGCAGAAGAATATGCGCTCCGGTACGGAGAATGTGCCGGGAATTGCAGGTATGGCTAAGGCTGCAGAAATGATGTATGAGCATTTTGATGAGGATACGGATAGACTTTACAGGCTGAAGGAATACTTTATATCAGGTGTGAAGCAGATAGAGGGTACCCAGATCAACGGACTGGTGCCGGATGAGGATGTACGCAGTACAGCACCCCATGTTGTCAGCGTATCCGTGGCCGGCGTACGAAGCGAGGTATTGCTCCATGCGCTGGAGGATAAGGGCATTTATATTTCCGCAGGAAGCGCCTGCGCCTCCAATAAGCCTCAGACATCAGATACACTAAGGGCCATCGGTCTGCAGAGAGAGTATTGGGATTCCACCATTCGGTTCAGCTTTTCCGTATTGACCACGAAGGAAGAAATTGATTATACCCTTCAGACCATGTACGATATGATTCCAATGTTAAGAAAATACACGAGAAGGAAGTAGGATATGTTTACAGCATTTTTGATTAAGTATGCCGAAATCGGTATAAAAGGTAAAAACAGATATTTGTTTGAAGATGCATTGGTGCAGCAGATCAAGTATGCATTGAAAAAGTGTGAGGGTGAATTTAAGATTCACAAAACGCAGGGGCGTATTTTTGTGGATGCACTCAGTGATTTTGACTTTGATGAGACAGTGGAGCATTTGCAGAGGGTATTTGGTATTTCCGGTATTTGTCCGGTAGTATATGC
>CAYXQG010000232.1:0-2965 GCA_964467405.1 uncultured Acetatifactor sp.
GTTGGGATTTTCTGCCAAAAAGGTCAGCAGATCGAATTCCTTGGTCGTAAAAGTCTTTTCCTCACCGTCAATATAAACTCTTCTGGCAGTCTTGTCGATACGGATACCGCGAATCTCTACGATATCATTCTGCTTCTGGCTGTTGCTTCCTACTAAACGGGCATAACGCGCCATATGCGCCTTCACCCGGGCTACCAGCTCACTGGGGCTGAATGGCTTTGTCATATAGTCGTCCGCACCCATACCAAGACCTCTGATCTTATCAATATCATCCTTCTTTGCAGAAACCATTAAAATCGGAATATTTTTTTCTTCACGGATCTTTTTGCAGACCTCAAAGCCGTCCATACCCGGTAACATCAGATCCAGGATCACCAGATCAAAATCTCCCGTAAGTGCAGCCTGAAGGCCTTCGTCGCCGGTATTACGGATCTCTACCTTAAAATCACTTAATTCCAGATAATCCTTTTCCAAATCTGCAATTGCTACTTCATCCTCGATAATTAATATTTTACTCATATTCTCCTCCATTCTAAAGCAGACTGCCCGGGGCAGTACTTTCTCTTCCCTTTCCTATGCGTCCTTCTGTAATTCTCTGTACTTCCTGATCACAAAATGCATACAGGTTCCCTCGCCCTCTTTGCTGGTAGCCCATATGTATCCGCCGTGATCCTCTATGATCTTTTTCACAATGGATAAGCCGATGCCGCTGCCTCCCTGTGCTGAATTGCGGGATGCATCCGTCCGGTAAAAGCGTTCAAATATCTTAGGCAGATCCTTTGCTGCAATACCCTTTCCGTTATCCTCTATTTCAATCCGGATGGAATCCACTTCATCCAGAATACGGATATCGATCTCACCCTTGGCCTTATCCATATATTTGACACTGTTACTGATAATATTGTTGATGACCTTCTTCATCTGCTCCGGATCCGCAATGATCTGGGTATCAGGCTCCACCAGATCCGTATAATCCAGTGCAATGCCCCTGGATTCCAGATCCAGTCCCACTTCCTCCACACAATCACCGAAATAATCTGCAACATTAATGCACAGGAAGTTATAAGGAATACGGTTGTTATCCACACCTGAATATATGGTCAGCTCATTGATCAGTCTGTCCATATCCATAGCCTTATTATAGATCGTACGGATGTATTTATCCATCTTCTCCGGTGTATCTGCCACACCGTCCATGATCCCTTCCACGTATCCCTTGATCGCTGTAATAGGTGTCTTCAGATCATGGGAAATATTGCTGACCAGCTCCTTATTCTGCTTCTCATGCTGCCTGTTTTCCTCAATAGACTCCTTCAGACGAAGTCTCATATCCTCATAATTACGATACAGATCACCAATCTCACCCTGCACGTCCGTCTGCAGCATATGGTCATAATTTCCCTCTTTGATATGCTGCATAGCCACATTCAGATCATCCAAAGGATGGAATACACTCTTCCTGAACCACTGCGTCAGCATAACACCCGTAAAGATCAAAATCAAAAGCACCGCAATAAACATATCGATCAAAAGTGTTCTGGAGACCAGGGAATTCATTTGTGTGATCACAAAGATACTTCCCCGACCACCGTCTGAAAAGCGAAAATCAAACTGCTTCACAAAACGGTTCAATTCATTATAATAATATCCCGAATCCTCATCCAGTGGCTGCTCCCTATATTCCGGAAGACGGTCCCATATTCTTAAGGAAACTTCCATATTGCCGGAATAATAAATATCGCCATCTTTTCTCACTAACAGAAAAGATGCCTTGGAAGGCATATCCGCATTTAGCTTCCTCAAATAGTTTTTATCCTCCAGCCTGCTGATATCATCTTTCGCCTGCTCCAGAATGATCTCAAAGGTCTGCTCCGTAGTATCCGCACTTGTATGAAATGCCTCTCCGATCAAAGTATAATCCATATCCTGCAAAGCATATCCACGCTGATAATTTAACAAAAATACACCGATACAGCAAAACGCCAAAGCCGTCAATACTAAGGGCAGCACAATGATCGTTATAAATGTAATTCGTAACCGGGTCTTAAACTTCATACCATATCCCCCTGTATACACCTTCTTATTCACTTTAAGTATAACACATTCTGTAAAAGCATGTATAAAAACTCCCAAATATTATCATTAAAAAAATCTAAAAAGTCATAGATTTTTTTGCAGAAACCTATTGACTTTTGCTATAAATATGGTATATTAATATCAGTAATCGTTACTAATATTGATTTTGAAAGGAAAGACGATGGCACTAAAGCACAGTAAACAAAGGGATATGATCATGGACTTTTTAAAAAGCCGCAAGGATCATCCCACAGCCGATGTTGTTCACATGAACGTCAGACAGCAAAATCCCAATATCAGTCTTGGTACCGTTTACCGCAACCTGACACTCCTGGCGGACTTGGGAGAGATACAGCGTTTACGGGTGGGAGACGGCGTTGATCACTTTGATGCTGACACCTCTGAACATTATCATTTTATCTGTAAGGATTGCGGATGCGTGATCGATCTGGAAATGGACAGTATCGAGACCATCAAGGAAGTGGCCGGACAGCATTTTGACGGAGACATTACTGGTCATTTCACCTACTTCTACGGCTCCTGCGGAAGCTGTACAAGGGCGAAACAACAAACAATTGAATAAGGAAATAACAATAACAAATAATGTATAAGAGAAGGAGAATAAGATTATGAAGTATGTATGTAGTGTATGTGGTTATGTTCATGAAGGAGATTCTGCACCTGAGGTTTGCCCCATCTGTAAGGTTCCTGCTGAGAAATTCATCGCTCAGGGCGAAGAAAAAGTATGGGCTGCTGAACACGTTGTAGGTGTTGCAGAAGGCGCTCCAGAAGATATCATTATGGATCTTCGCGCTAACTTTGAAGGCGAGTGTTCAGAAGTAGGTATGTACCTGGCTATGGCAAGAGTTGCTCACAGAGAAGGCTATCC
>CAYXQG010000233.1:0-2938 GCA_964467405.1 uncultured Acetatifactor sp.
CTTTTATATTATATTTTGGTGCTATTTCAGGAAATCAAACTGTGACATATACAGCTGGTAATATTCACCCTTTTGAGCAAGCAGCTCTTCGTGGTTGCCCTTTTCCAAAATATCTCCCTTGTCCACATACATGATGCAGTCTGCATTTTTGATCGTGGAAAGTCTGTGAGCGATGATAAAGGAGGTACGACCCTCTAACAGACGGTTTAAGCCTTCCTGCAAGAGTAATTCTGTTTCCGTATCAATGCTGGAGGTTGCCTCATCCAGGATCAGGATCTTAGGATCTGCTAACAACGCTCTGGCGAAGGAGATCAACTGACGCTGGCCGGCTGAAAGGCGGCTTCCGCGCTCGTTTACCTCTGTATAGTAGCCGTTTTCCATTTGCATGATAAAGTCATGTGCACAGACCGTTTTGGCAGCCTGTATAACCTGTTCATCCGTAGCTTCACGATTGCCGTAACGGATGTTGTCCATGATCGTACCACTGAAGATGAAGCTGTCCTGCATCATAACACCCATCTGGGAACGCAGAGAGTGAATGGTCACCTTGGAAATATCAATATCATCAACAAGGATCTGACCGGAGTCTACATTGTAGAAACGGCTGATCAGATTGACAATGGTTGTTTTTCCGGCACCTGTAGGTCCCACAATGGCATAGGAATCGCCTACATTGGCAGTAAAATTAATCTTATTTAATATAGGATGTCCTTCCTCATAGCTGAAGGTTACGTCCTTAAATTCCACCTTGCCCTGAATGGGAGGCATCAGGGCAGCGTCCTCGGCATCTGTTACGATCACCGGCTCGTCAATGGTTTCAAAGATACGCTCCAGATAGGAAATGGCTGTCAGAAGTGAGTTATAAAACTCTGCCAGGGTATTGATCGGTGCCCAGAAACGACCTATGTAGGCAGTAAAGGCAATCAGTACACCGACGGTCATCTTTGCATCAGGAGCCAGGATCCAGCGTACACCCAATACATATATAAAAGCGGTAGTAATGCTGGAAATAATATCAACAGAGGGGCCAAGCGTAAAGTTATACATAACGGCGCGCATCCAGGCTTTACGGTAATTGCCGCTGAGATGATTGAAGATACCGGTATTTTCTTCTTCACGGACAAAGGACTGTGTTACCCGGATACCATTGATGCTCTCAGAAATATAGGCGGTTAAGTTGGACTGTTTGTTGGACTGGATCTGCCATGCCCGTCTTTGTCTTTTTTTGATAAAGACGATGACTGCAACCAACAAGGGAAGACCACACAGACAGACCACTGTCAGCTTGGCATCCAGACTCAGCATGAAAAATACGATGAAGAACAGGTTGCACAGATCCGTAAAGGTATTTACGATACCATTGGATAAAAGGTCACTCAGACTGTTTACATAGTTTACAACACGTACCTGGATCTTCCCGTGAGGTCTGTCATCATAGTAGGAGAAGGGAAGCTTTTGCAAATGTTCAAAAATATCGGAACGGATGGAATGAACGATGCTTTGTCCGATGGTACTCATGGTCTTTATTTTGATACGCAGACTGACTGCGGAAATCACTGCAATGGCAAGTGTCAGGCCACTCATGATCCAGATCATCTGAAGATTTTTGGATGGAATATAAATATCCATGATCTTCTGGAAGATCGTTGGAATGGTCATGGTCAGTGCAGAAGAGGAGAGCATCAGGAGGATGATCCCGATCATCTTATACTTATAAGGAGCTACATATCTGCCGAGACGCTTTAATTGGTTGATGTCAAAGCTGTCTTCTAATACTTCGTCCACATCATATCGGTTTCTTGCCATGAAAATCACTCTCCTTTCTTATTGTGAGCATTCTCTTTGCTCAAGGCATCCTGAGATTGCTGCTGTTCCTTCAACAGATCGTAAGGAATCTCGCCGTACTGGTTTTTAAATGCCTGGGCATAATAGCCGCCGTTTGCTACCAGCTGGTCATGAGTACCCTGCTCGATGATGCGTCCGTTGTCCATAACCAGGATCAGATCGGCATCCTTGATGGAGGAAATACGATATGCAATGATAAATTTCGTGCAATCCTTTTTAATGGTCTTTAACTGTGTCTGAATATAGCTTTCCGTTTCCATATCAACGGCTGATGTTGTGTCGTCCAATATGAGGATGGAAGGATCCTTCAAAAGCGCTCTTGCCAGTGATATACGCTGCTTCTGACCACCGGAAAGACCTACACCGCGTTCTCCGACGATGGTATCATAGCCATCCGGCATACCCTGGATAAAGTGGTTTGCATCCGCCATAATAGCAGCCCGCTTTACTTCCTCAAAGGTACAATTGGGACGTCCGTAGGCAATATTTCCTTCGATGGTATCGGAGAAGAGGAACACATCCTGCATTGCCATACCGATATTGTCACGCAGATTGTACAGATCCAGATCCTTTACATTGATGCCGTCTACCAATACATCTCCTGAGGTAGTATCATAGAAGCGGCAGAGCAGGTTCATCAAGGTGGATTTACCGGCACCGGTGGAGCCGATGATGCCGACTGTCTGGCCGGCCTTAACCTTGAAATTAATATCCATAACGATATCCTCATCATCTGCACGATAGGATACATTCCGGAATTCTACGTCACCACGGTATTGCCTGTGGATACCGCCGCGCTTGGGAGAGGTAACCTTGGGATCTTCGCTGTAAGTATCGTAGATTTTTTCTACGCAGGTAAAGAAGTTCTGAATATCATTTACCCACCAGCCTGCCATACGCAGAGGATTGTTCAACATCCACAAATAACCGTTTACGCGTACCAGGTCTCCTAAGGAGATCTCTTCCATGACTACCATGTAGCCGCCGTATGCCATGAGGACAACGGTCAGTGCATAGGAGAGGATTTCAAAGATGGGAACGAACTTCATCCATACTCTGGATGCGGAAATCTGTGCATCCCTGTACTTGTCAT
>CAYXQG010000234.1:0-2920 GCA_964467405.1 uncultured Acetatifactor sp.
AAGCAATGTAGGATTTACATTTAACAGCTGTATGGCCTCCGCATAGATCAATGGGCTCCTGCAGCCATTTTGAAACTGCTTTTCCAAAAAGTGCCACTTTTCCAAAATATTCCTGTTATAATTTCCCGACAGAAACAAAAGCAGCCAGGCTACCCGCCACTCTTCTCCCTGCTCATAATATATTTTCAGCACCTGTTCTTCTATTTCTGCCACATATGCTTCATCCTCATGCAAAAGAGCATTCAGATACAGAAAATAAGCCTCTGTTGCAGGAGGCAAGCCTTCTTTGTACAGAATATGGATCTGCTGTAAAAGCTCCTCCGCTTCATTATATCTTTCTTCCGTAATCAAAAGCTGCACACGAAACAGTCCGATCGACACATCCTCATCAGCATCCTCCGACATCGTATCCAGTACCTTACCCGTTTCCTTCTTCCAAATAGAAGAGCTGACCTTCTTCAAACGATAATTTTGATACAGCTCCATCAATTCCAATATGCCTTTTTCCTGCTTCCGGCGCTTGGCCCTCTCTGCAGCATTTCTCCTACCCACATTGATACAGACAGATACCTGAAGCACTCCGTAAATGCCTTCCAGCTTTATGGTGCCCCAATTTTTACCGGCATGCAGATAGGCACTGTCAACATAAACCGGCAGTCTACAGCTGTTTCCGAGAAAATCATCCTCTGTGATCGTACTTTTCTCCACAAACAGGAAATCACCTTCCGTATACACGTCCAGATGGGTATAACCCCATCCGTTTCGTAAAATCGTAATTTCCAACTCCGCCATACCTACGGGATCGTCCAAGGTCACCTGTTCTTCTGAAACCAGAAATTCTATTCTCTGCTTTTTATTTACTGCATTTAAAAATTCTTCCACATTCTGCTCATTTCCTTCTCTCGCAGACAATCCGCGATAGAGCAGATAGCTTTTGGATTCGCAGTTTCTTATCATCTTTTCAAAATCCGGTGAATAAAAGAGTTTTACTGCTTCTTTCCAGTTGCTCTTAGCAAGATCAGCAAAATGGAACAGGTTGTCGATGGGTCCCATAGAAGACTGCGGCACAGAATATGCCACTGTCACAACATAAGGAATGGTATATTCTCCCTGATTGCTCACAATTTGAAAACAACCATTGACAACATCCCCTTCTTCCAACTGATCTCCATGAAAACGGAAGGCTACCGTCTCTTCCTTCCCGACAAATTCTTTAATCAGACATTCCATTCGCAGGTCTGTTGAGGAAACATAGCCCTTTGTGTATCTACCTTCCTCAGAGAATATCTGAAACCTTCCCTCATACACCTCTCCGCACAGAATTTCTATTTCCAGTTCCGTACACGAAAAGCTCAGAGAACCTTTTTCATAATCATATGTATTTGCTAAAATCTGCTCCACCGCTTCCCGCATACACCTTCACCTGTTCCGTTTTTATTTCTCTACTAATCAGTATATCATGCCCGCTCTTTTCAGGCAAACAAAAGAATTTTTCACTACTCCATAATGGAATACTGCATCCACTCATATAAAAGTCTGGTACCCTCCATAATCTCCGGTGGCAGAAGGGCCCTTGCTACCAGCTTCAATTCATCGGACTCTATATCCGTTCTCTGTAAATGTGCATAATCTCCGTCAATACTTACCACTACATATTCAAAACGATTCATAGTCTCTATCCTTTCTTCAGCACCTTCTTATACGGTGCAATCATTCCTTCGTTCATCTGATTCCCTATCTTGCTCTTCAGCTTTGGATTGGAAATCAGCGCTCCCTTAGTACTTTTATCATTTAAATTATACCATATTTTTGTGTTTATTACTACTTACTATAAAAGAAACGACAGATGTTAATATGCATTTCCGAAATCCCTTTATCTTATGCAATTACTCTTGCTCAATTCAATCATGTCTCTCTTGATCATTTAGTCGGTATAACCGACTAAAACTAAAACGGTACAGCCCCTTTAAGGAGCTGCACCGTTTCATGATTTCAATTATTCATTTACATATTTCTTAACAGTTGCTGCAACAGCACCAACACCGCTGCTTAATTCTGCGAAATACTTCTTTACAAGATCTGCCATGCCAACTTCGAAAAGGTTAACACCAAAGATCTTTTCGTTGCTTAATAATGCATCCAGCTTGGATAAATCCTTAGGCTCTTCAGATAATTTATATTCTGCAACATAAGGAGTTACTGTCTCAAGCAAAGGATCTGCACTGGGCTCAAATGCATTGCCATTGTCATCCACTGCCATTAAGTAACGTAACCAGCCTGCAAATACAAGAGGAATCAGCTTTAAGGAAGCTACATCCAGTTCCTCGCTTGCAGCATATGCCTTAATGGTTTCACCAAAACGGATTGCTAACTTCTGAGAAGTATCGGTAGCAATACGCTGAGGTGTATCAGGCATAAACGGATTCGGGATACGGCTGTTTACTACTTCATCAATGAACTTCTCAGGATCAATGATACCGGGATTTACTACTACAGGAAGTCCTTCCTTGTATCCAACGATCTCTACAAATTTCTTTAAGTCAGGATTCTTCATTTCAGCTGAAATGAGTTCGTATCCTAACAGACATCCGTATACTGCCAATGTAGTATGAAGAGGATTCAGACAGGTACAAACCTTCATCTTTTCAACCTTATCTACAGTCTCTCTGTCCGTAAAGATCAAGCCGCCCTTATCCCAGGCACTTCTGCCGTTAGGAAACCAGTCTTCAATAACCAGATATTCACATTCTTCTGCATTCACAAAAGGAGCTACGTAAGTATTCTTAGAGGTAACTACTGTTTCCAGGCCGTCAATACCGTCTGCATTTAACATCTCAACAACAGTCTTGTCAGGACGGGGAGTGATCTTATCGATCATGCTCCAAGGGAAGGATACAGCCTTAGAATCACGTACATACTC
>CAYXQG010000235.1:0-2915 GCA_964467405.1 uncultured Acetatifactor sp.
AAAGTTGCTATGCTTCATTACAAGGTGGATATACATATTCTTATCAATTCCTTTCCTTCGCTTTCTATATATATTATATCATATTTTTTTATAAAAATCAAAAGAGCGGCACTAGGCCGCTCTTTCTTAGAACACTGGGTATTCAACAAACTTATAACGAGAAGGGGCAGGAAGATTTAGCGTTTCAGACTTGTGAGTGTTTCTATCATGACGAGCCATCATATTCACATAATCTTCATATTGCTCAGGCATCTTACCATCGAGAATCCAAGCATCAACCATTGTATATGTCAATCCCATATTCTCTTCGTCGGTCTTACCAGACAGCCCATCAGCAGGAGTCTTATATACAAGATCATTAGGCAGTAGACCCTTCTGAACATACCATTCACCAAGAGCAAGTACATCTCTTACACAGAGATTGCGGAATAGCGCAAAATCTCCAGCTCCATCGCCCCATTTAGTCGAGTAGCCAAGCCAACTTTCTGTCTTGTTTCCAGTATTGCAGACTCTGCCGCCATAAGCTGCGGCGACTGCGTACAGAGTCGTCATGCGGAGGCGTGCCGGAGTGTTACTAACAATCTGGTCATTGATTTTAGGAAGCTCATCATAGAGAGCTTCACAGGCAGAACCAATATTGATCTCTACATGCTTGATACCTAAGTCTTCGCATACTCGATAAGAATCTTCGATATCACGCTGCAAACCACAAGGCATTAGCACACCGATCACTCGATCTGCCCCTAGTGCGTCAACAAGCAGCGCGGCCGCAATGGTAGAGTCTTTTCCCCCACTGATCCCGATGATAGCCTTCGTGGACGTGGTGCCGTTATTATAGAAGTATGCTCTGATAAATTCAATAATTGCTTCTCGCTGCTTCGTTACCTCAATCACATTCATTATTTATTTTCTCCCTTTCCGCTGTAGCTAAATAATTTACCCAATTCAGCATATTACTCCTCTTCTGGATACATATTATGACGAACTTCATCTAGAGAATAAGTATTATACAGATTACCATTCTCAAAGACAGTTTCCAAAAGATTGTCCTTGCTCTTCATGGAAATCTCGTAGCTCCATTCGTCGGTATAGCTTTCTCCATCAGGAGCCACAATGCAACAGCCCTTCTGACTCTTCTTCCAAGACAGAGCTTTGGGCTGCTTGAAGATAGGAATTGCGCGACCCTCTGCATCTTCGCAGTATGTGGCCTTGACTGCGATTCCGAACGTATCTCGGGTAAAAGGACTATAGGTCGCGACACCGTCATTCACAGTTTCGAGGCACATAAAGGAGAAAGAGCCAGCTCCAAGAGAGACATTCTCAACAGAATAACCCTGGGTAACCAAACGACGATAGATTTCTTTCGCTCGCTGCGGAGTAATGCTATCACCGTAGATGGCCTTGACGTGAGGATTCAGAACCTTATAACCCTTTTCATTGATGGTATGACCAAAGATCTGGTCCAGCGCCCACACAGTACCCATAATTTCTGCGGTCGGCTCAATCTCTGTCCATGCAACATCCCAATGGTCGATAAAGGAATAATCAGAGCTGGTATATCTACCCTCTTCTTCTCCCCAAATAGGCTCAAAGAGAACAGAGTAGAGCTTGTCGTTTACAGAATAATATCTACGAACGGAGTCAGTCGTCTCCGGAAAGAAGTAAGTCTCCTCCTGCAACCACTCCCAAGTATATTCTTGTTCTTTGAACAAGTACATCTGATCCTCTTTATCCGTAATGTGGGTGATATCTACGCCCGCAACTACTTCCACGGGATCACCGCTATCACCACGAATAGACAGACAACCATTGTGATTAAGAATCTCTTCCTTGCACTGCGGCAGGATATTGGTGACAAGGTTCCAATAGTCATAGGAATCAGACACCATAGAGAAAGAATTGTTCGGATAAATCTCAGTCAGCAGTCGCTTAATATGAGTCACTTCATCACCATCTACTGCATAGTTGGAACACATAACAGAGTGTTCGGTGGAGATAGCCCCATGACCCGCATCAGCGAGATCAGCCATATAATACTCACTCAGCCACATGAGCGCTGGAACGGTTGCCGTGTTGCGGTGACTGAGCAGCCAAGCTGCAGAGGCCTTGATTGCGGATTCCACGCTCTGCTGACCGCGCATAGAGAAGTCACCAATCATGCGACGAGGATCGCCACCAGTGATCGCCGCATACTTCTTAGTAATCTGATAGTAGCGGTAACCCACCTCGGCCGCAACCTGAGTATGCCACATAGAGCAGGAGAGCATAGTTTCAATGGTATTTACCAGCCATACGAAGTCAGGATGTGTATTAGCAATTTCAATCTGCGGGACGCCGATCTTTGTGCGCGTTCCTTCTGGAACAGCCCGAATCCGCAAAGGCAGATAACCAAGCTGATGTAGTGCACGAATGCGGCTAGCATCATAGGTGCCAGGTCCCAGTGTGGTGGTCAGAACATATTCATACTCTGCGACTACCTCATCCTCATCTCTCTGGAAGAAATAATTATCAAAACCGTCACAGAGGTACTCGCAGATGAAAGCCTGCAAGCCAAACAAAGCCACATGGTCAGTATCCTTGAGGCGACTCATGCGCGGGGTGTAGTAAGATACCATCTGTGTCAGATTTTGAGGATACTGGGCCTGGTGCG
This sequence comes from uncultured Acetatifactor sp., assembly GCA_964467405.1. Lineage (GTDB taxonomy): Bacteria > Bacillota > Clostridia > Lachnospirales > Lachnospiraceae > Acetatifactor. Next base: position 2,651 of record CAYXQG010000235.1, read on the forward strand.
TTGTCTTATAAAAGTCGAGGAGCAACAGCGGATTATAGCTATTTACCATTTTTCATTCTCCTTACATATAATCAATTTCAATATCGTTAGCATAGCCATAGACTTCATGAGCTGCATCATTTACATCTCTTTCGACTCGCTCTTCAAAGTCTTCTTCTGTTTCATCTTCTTTATTAGATAAGTAACAGACGCATATGCTTTCTTCATAACTATCAATTCCTTTCTTTACTTTGTATATCTATTATATCATATTTTTTTATAAAAA
>CAYXQG010000236.1:0-2915 GCA_964467405.1 uncultured Acetatifactor sp.
TCCTTTTGTGCCTGTTTTACTTTGGAATTCATAAATACGGTACAACGGGTACCCAGATCGATGGGATGCTTTGCAAAAAGCGCTTCCTTTGCAAAATCCTGCACACTGAAATTTAAGGACTTGGCAAAGGTTTCTATAAAGGAACCACAGCCGGAGGAGCAGGCTTCATTCAGCTGCACACTGTCAACGGTGCGGTTTTTAATCTTGATACATTTCATATCCTGCCCGCCGATGTCCAGGATACAGTCAACCTTAGGATTAAAGAAGGCAGCAGCATAGTAATGGGCTACTGTTTCTACTTCACCGTCATCTAAGAGGAAGGCTGCCTTCATCAGCGCCTCGCCGTAGCCGGTGGAGCAGGAACGGACGATCTTTACACCATCAGGAAGCTGATTGTAGATTTCTTTTAAGGAGCGGATAGCAGTTAACAGCGGACTTCCGTCATTGTTGCTGTAGAAGGAGTAAAGAAGGGAGCCGTCCTCGCCTACCAATGCGATCTTGGTAGTAGTGGAGCCTGCATCAATACCCAGGTATGCATTTCCCTTGTAAGAAGCCAGATCTGCCTTTGTTACCTTATGCACCTTATGACGTTCTACAAACTGTTCATAGTCTGCTTCAGAGGCAAAGAGGGGCTCCATACGTTCTACTTCAAATTCCATCTTAATGTCGGAGGAAAGCCTTGCAATCATTTCCTCCATGGAAACCTGCACCTCCTCCTTTGCATTCAGAGCGGAGCCGATGGCCGCAAAAAGGTGGGAATTGTCCGTGTCAATAATATGCTCATCATCCAGCTTCAGAGTGCGGATAAAGGCTGTTTTCAGTTCGGAAAGGAAGTGAAGCGGACCGCCCAGAAAAGCTACATGGCCGCGGATCGGTTTGCCGCAGGCAAGACCACTGATGGTCTGATTGACAACTGCCTGAAAAATGGAGGCAGCCAGGTCCTCTCTGGTAGCACCGTCATTGATCAGGGGCTGTATATCTGTTTTGGCAAATACACCGCAGCGTGCAGCAATGGTGTATAAAGACTGATAATTTTTGGCATATTCATTAAGACCGGCAGCATCCGTCTGAAGAAGGGAAGCCATCTGGTCGATGAAGGAACCGGTACCGCCGGCACAGATGCCGTTCATACGCTGCTCCACATTGCCACCTTCAAAGTAGATGATCTTGGCATCCTCGCCGCCAAGCTCGATGGCTACATCAGTCTGAGGGGCAAGCTCCTGCAGAGAGGTCGCTACAGCAATAACTTCCTGGGTAAAAGGAACCTTCAGATGGTTTGCAAGAGCAAGTCCACCGGAGCCGGTGATCATGGGACTGAAGCGTATATTGCCTAACTGCTTGTAAGCTTTATTGATCAGGGAAGAAAGTGTTTCCCTGATATTGGCAAAATGTCTTTCATAATCTGAGAACATGATCCGGTGAGCCTTGTCAAGAATCGCTATTTTCACCGTTGTGGAACCGATGTCAATGCCAAGGGCGTAGAGCGGCTGATTTGTATCCGTATTTTTTGTACTCATGTATGTACATCCTTTCTATATGTAAAGACTGTCGTAAAAACGACTGTGTATATGTGCGATTACAAATATCCAAGGAAATGTTTTTTGCACACATGTAAGAAATTATACGCCTATCAAAAAAAAATTGCAATGCAATATAGGGTGTCTTAGCTGTTAATTAACCGTTAAATTTTTCTAAAGTTTATAGCAAAATTATGAAATCCTGTCAGGATTTGTTTACTTATTTTGGTTGGGATGCTAAAATGGATATATTAAATATTATGGAGGCAGTATGAATAAATTAGAAAAGAAGTTTGGGAAGTATGCCATTAAGAATTTATCCCTGATGTTGATCTTATGTTATGCGGTAGGCTATGTGATCCAGCTGATCAGTCCGCAGTTTCTCTATCTTTTGACGCTGGATCCCTATAAGATCCTGCACGGACAGATTTGGAGAATTTTTACCTGGATCGTTGTGCCGCCGGATTCCTTGGATCTGTTTACGATCATTATGCTGTATTTTTATTATTCCGTAGGAAAGACACTGGAAAATACCTGGGGAGATTTCAGATACAATGTCTATCTGCTCACCGGTATGGTTCTTACGATCATAGGCAGCTTTGCAGCACTGGGTGTATCTTATCTGATGTATGGGGAGATTATGAGTATTCCCGGACAGGCGGAACAGATCAGCATGGTATTCGGACCGATCTTCAGTACCTATTATATAAATATGTCCATATTGCTGGCATTTGCAGCTACATTCCCCAATGCACAGATACTTTTGATGTTTGTGATCCCGGTAAAAATGAAATGGATGGGAATTATCTATGGTGCAATGTTAGTTTTGGAATTTTTCACCGGTGTCGGCTCAGGTTTGGCGAATATCTTCTACAGAAGTGCAATCCTGGCTTCTTTGCTGAACTTTGCCATTTTCTGGTTCAGCAGCAGAAATATGATCCACATGACGCCCAAGCAGATGAAGCGCAGGCATGACTTTAAGCAGGAAGTAAAGATGAATGCCAAGACAGTCCATCATAAATGTGCTGTTTGCGGAAGGACGGAGGAGGATGATCCTACGTTGGAATTCCGCTATTGTTCAAAATGTGCAGGCAGTTATGAATATTGCCAGCATCATATATTTACGCATACACATATATCATAGTAAAATTTTAAAATCCTATATTGTGATATGTAACGGAGAGGGAGGGAAATCTTACTATTACAGTAAGAGAAAAAGTATGAATAAGGAATTATTATTTGCACAGACTCTGGAAAAGGTGAAGAATATTGCCAAGGAGCAGGGCAACTGTATCAGTGAAGAACAGGTAAAGGAAGAATTTGCCGTACTGGAGTTGGACAGTGAGCAGCTGCAGATGGTCTTTGATTATTTGCTCAAGCACAAGGTCGGTATAAACC
>CAYXQG010000237.1:0-2894 GCA_964467405.1 uncultured Acetatifactor sp.
GTAGTGGAGGGAGGACGTTTAGAAAATCAGACCCTTTTGGAACAGCACTTTGATTATATTTTCTTTACAGGCAGTGTCTCCGTTGGCAAATATGTTATGGAGAAAGCCTCCCGCCATCTGACTCCCGTTACCCTGGAGCTTGGTGGAAAAAGCCCCTGCATTATCACGGACAGCTGTGACCTAAAGCTGGCAGCAGCCAGACTTGTTTTCGGCAAATACTTAAATTGCGGACAAACCTGTGTAGCGCCGGATTACTGTCTGGTAGACCGTAAGGTAAAGGATGCCTTTTTAGAGCAGGTCGGTTTACAGATAACAGCCATGTATGGGACAAATCCCCTTGGTAATCCTTCCTATGGTAAAATAATCAACCGCAAGCATTTTGACCGTATTTTGGGGCTTATAGAGCCTTCTAAGGTGGTTTTTGGCGGTGGGTATGATGCGGAAGCTTTGAAGATTGCGCCAACCGTCATGGATCGTATCAACCCTGATGATGCTGTTATGCAGGAAGAGATCTTCGGTCCCCTGCTTCCTGTTCTGACCTATGATACTATTGAGGATGCGGAACAATTTATCATAAACCGTCCAAAGCCTTTGGCCCTATATCTGTTCACCTCTGACAAAACAGTTGAAAACCGCTTTTTAAAATATATTTCCTTCGGAGGAGGCTGTGTCAATGACACGATCATGCACATTGCCACCTCCCAAATGGGCTTCGGTGGTGTAGGCAACAGCGGTATGGGCTCCTATCACGGCAAAAAAAGCTTTGATACCTTCTCCCACGAAAAGAGTATCCTGAAAAAATCCTGCTTAATAGATCTGCCTCTGCGCTATCAGCCTTATCGTCCCTTATACTTAAAGCTGATCAGATTCATCTTAAAATGATCCCTTCTGTCCGGTATTTATGCATAATAAAAATCCGGAAGGATCCTGATCCGAAAAAACATCGGACCCGGATTCTTCCGGATTTTCTTATTTATCTTTTATCTGCGGATGCGGGTATATGTCACATAATCATAGGGCATCTCTCCATCCACATGACATTCTGTCTCCTTACAAAAATCTTCTTCCTTAAACTCAGGAAAGTACGTATCTCCTTCCACTACAGCATCAATTTCGGTAATAAACATTTTATCCACAATATCGATGGCTTCCTTATAAAGTCCTGCACCGCCTGAAATATAAATATTTTTATCCTTATCTGCAATACGTATAGCCTCCTCAAGAGATCCCACTGTGGTACAGTTTTCCGCTTCAAATTTCTGTGTATTGGAAACTACTATAGTATATCTGTTGGGTAACGGTCTTCCGATCTCCTCATAGGAACGTCTTCCCATGATCACTACATTTCCTGTTGTCAGCTCACGAAAACGCTTCTGTTCTCCTTTGATTTTCCACGGGATCTGTCCATCCCTGCCGATCACCCTGTTTTTGGCATATGCTACGATCAAACCGATCATTTTATTATCTCCCTTCTTATCAGATGAATTTTTTCCTGTCATTGTTTTCTATATTGTCATATTCAGACAAATACTGCTTTCCCTGATTCCAAAGCCTTCAAAATAAGCCTGCTCCTTCGGAATCCATTCTTCCTCAAAACGCTTAAGCATAGCCTCTCCGTTTCGCAGAAGCAGCCTTCTTCGCTGTTCCTTAGCATCTATCTCTAAGAAGAATCTCAGATCTTCTTTTTTTCTGAAATAAGGATGTGCACTGTAGGAGCCCTCAATAATATTCAGTCTTTTATAAGGCATCTGTACTCTCTTTGTGATCTGAAGTGCCGCACAATCAAATATACCATATGAAAATCCCTGCTCATCCTGTAAATGCAGACACACCTCTTCATAAAATCTCTCATAGTCCACATTTCCGCCAACCTGCGCCAGGCGTTCCCCGGTTCTTTGATAAGGCTGCAGGAAAAAATCATCCATATGAATCAGATTGCAGTCAAAATTTTGTCTGATTGCTTCTCCCAAAGTCGTTTTGCCGCTTCCGCACATACCGTCAATGGTGACCAGAATATTTTTCTTTTCAGACTGCAGCAATTCTTCAATCCTGTGAAAAACCTCTGTATATATCTCTTCTTTTCTATCAGTCATCTTCTGCTTCTTCTCCTGCTGTTCTGTATTTCCTTTATGCAACACGCGGCAGATTCCAACGATAATGTGCCGCCAGGGCGCGTATAATGATCGTTATACCAAAGCCGGTCAACATAGCTGCATTCTGACCGCACACGTTCCAAAGCACTGCTACCGCCAATGCCCCCAGAAGAGAAGCACAGGCATAAACATGCTTGATAAAAATATAAGGCATCTCGTTGGCCATCATATCACGGATAACTCCACCTCCCACACCGGTCACCGTACCCAAAAAAACCAACAGGAAAAGATTATCTGCATGCTCCGTTTGCATACCTGCATTGACACCATCTACCGAAAATGCAGCCAATCCCAGAGTATCACACCAAAACAGCAGCTTCTCATAAACTGCCACCGATTCCTTGGATGCGCGATGCTTACTGAAATATAATACGACAAATACCACATTTGCCGTGAACATGGCAATGAATACATACAAAGGATTGCTGAACATCACAGGGGGTGTCCGTCCTATAAGCAGATCCCTGATCACTCCGCCGCCTGTGGCCGTTGTGACCGCAAGAATATTTACACCGAAAATATCCATTTTCTTCTGTATGGCAACCATCGCCCCCGATATGGCAAAAGCAATGGTTCCGATAATATCCATAATAAAAATAAATGACAGTGCCATAATAACTTCCTTTCGCACATCATATTTGAGACAAATTCTGTACACATTCTATCATATTCTTATATAAAATACAAAAGGGAATCCGACTTTTTGCCGAATTCCCTTGATTTTCTTATTTTATTCTATAT
>CAYXQG010000238.1:0-2850 GCA_964467405.1 uncultured Acetatifactor sp.
CACCTAAACGATGCATTTCACGCCACATATCAATACAGGTGGCCTCATAATTTTTGTCTTCTCTGTGCAGACCCTTCATGTCCTTGATAGCCCAACGATTGTCCCAGTCAAAGAGAAGGGCAACGTCTGCCTTCACGGTGGTACCTGCAACAGGTGCAAGGTTCTTTAAAAGTGCTCCGGTCTCAGCTACTTCACGGTATACTCTGTTGTCGGCGCCTGAATGGTCGATCACGGCACCATGGAACTGCTCGAAGGAGCCGCGGCCTTTTCTAATCTGGAAATATTGTACGGTATCGGAGCCGCTTGCAACAGCCTGAGCGCATGCAAGCTTATGTACGCCCGGACGTTTTAATTTATTGTAAGGCATCCAGTTGGTCAGTCCCGGTGCACTTTCCATAAGCATAAAGGGTTTATCACGCTTTAAGGAGCGCATAACGGCATGATCAAAAGCACTTTCCCTTAAGGTATCATCAAAGGTCTCATAATCATTGTGGAAGACAGGATAATTGTCCCAGGATACCACATCCAGCTCCTTGGCCAATTCATAATAGTCAAGACCTTCATAAAGCTTCATCAGATTGGCTGTAACAGGAATATCAGGATTTATTTCACGGACAGTACGGATTTCCTCCTTCATACAGTCCACCATGCTCCAGGTGGTAAAACGCTTCCATTCCAGATTTAAACCAAGGACGCTCTGCTCTCCATTTTGATAAGGAGGCTCGATCTGGTCGAAGCTATTGTATTGATGGCTCCAGAATGCAGTCCACCATGCTTTATTGAGCTTGTTAATATCATGATCAAACTTATCTGCCAGATAATCCTGAAAACGCTTTGCACAAAGAGGACAGAAGCATTCGCCGCCGAATTCGTTGGAAATATGCCACATGAGCATGCCGGGATGATGTGAGAAGCGTTCCGCCAGCTTGCGGTTGATGGTATTCATCTTCTCACGATAAACAGGTGAACTCATGCAGTGATTGTGACGGGATCTGTGATGATAGCGTATGCCGTAGTCATCCACACGTCTGACCTCCGGATATGCTGCATCCAGCCATGCAGGGCGGGCTCCTGTAGGGGTTGCAAGGATGGTATAGATACCATTTTGGTACAGATTGTCCATAATCTTTTCCATCCAGTCAAAGTGAAACTCGCCCTCTCTCGGTTCGTAGGATGCCCAGGAAAAAATGCCCAGGGACACACAATTAATGCCAGCCTTCTTCATCAGTTCAACATCCTCAGCCAGAATATCAGGACGATCTAACCATTGATCAGGATTGTAGTCGCCGCCATGAAGCAGACCGCCAAGCTGAGGAAACAAAATCTTCTTTTCCATAAGAAAAACCCTTTCTATGTTTCGATTGTATAAAGCAGCTAAAAACTGCTTTATGGGAGAATCCCTCCCTCATCCATTCTATAGAAAAGAGAAGGAAATGTAAATTGATATAAGCAAAATAATTCATAAAGTTTTATCCTGAAACGGATGCACAATATCCTTTCACATGGTAAAATGAGTAGTATGAAAACAGGAGGGCATTATGAAAAGAAATATTGATTTAGCAGAGATTTCTGACGGAAGATTCTATGATATAAATGATATGGCCAAATTAGGCTGCGGAGAGTGTGCAGGATGTTCTGCCTGCTGTCACGGCATGGGAAATTCTATAGTATTAGATCCTTTGGATGTATACCGGATAAGCAAGAGACTCGGTAGAAGCTTTAAAGAGCTTTTGGAAGAACATTTTGAATTAAATGTTGTGGACGGGATCATTCTGCCCAATCTGAAGTTAGCAGGAAGTAAGGAAGCCTGTACCTTTTTAAATGCACAGGGCAGGTGCAGCATCCATGACAGCAGACCAGGTGTCTGCAGATTATTTCCCTTGGGAAGATATTATGAAAACGGTGATTATAAATATTTCCTGCAGGTCAATGAATGTCAGAAAACCAACCGCACCAAGGTGAAGGTAGGAAAGTGGATCGATACACCGGATTATCCGCATTACAGGGAATTTATCCTGCAGTGGCATTCTTTCTTAAACAAAACAGAAGAAAGAATTGCAAATGCAAAGGAGGAGGAATTTGGCAAACAATGCTGCATGCTGATCCTGCAGCTGTTTTTTATGAAAGACTATGATATGACGCGGGATTTTTACGGGCAGTTTCGTGAGAGACTTCAGTTTGCCGAGGAAGCGATTCTGTAAAAGTGTCTGAAAAGGTGATTGAGAAGGCAAAAAATAAATTGACAGAAACGTCATAATTTTAAAAAGAACAATTGCGTCAATTAGGAAAAAACCAGTAAATATGCGGATTTTGAAGAAATATGACGCAAAGATATGACAGAAAGGTCATAAAACATTGACTGATTTGGTCTGACGAAGCACAAAAATGCAGGACGAAAAAAGGTGAAAAAGCGGCTCTTCTTACTTTCTTGGTTGACCGTTTCTGTTACATTTGTTATAATGTGTTTTAACAGTGTTAAGCGTTAAAGTGATGAAATGTTTAGGAAGAAAAATGCTTAGAAAGGATTCGCTATGCCTATTACAGAATTTTTAGAAAGAAATGCCAGACAGTATCCCAATGATGTATGCCTGGTAGAGATCAATCCGGAGATACAGGAGAACAGGCGAGTTACCTGGAAGGAATATGAGTTAATAGAGCCCAATCCGAAAACCAGCTATCGCAGAGAGATTACCTGGAGCGTCTTTAATGAGAAGGCGAACCGTTTTGCAAACCTGTTGCTTCAAAGAGGCATCAAGAAAGGGGATAAGGTAGCAATTCTGATGATGAACGGACTGGAATGGCTGCCGATTTATTTTGGTATATTAAAGACAGGTGCGCTTGCTGTACCCC
>CAYXQG010000239.1:0-2839 GCA_964467405.1 uncultured Acetatifactor sp.
AACGTCGATGCCTTCCGGGTCATAAATCCAGCCTGTGGAATCAGAACAGGTAACCGGCTTTGCACCTAACTGCTGTGCCTTCTGGATTGCATAAATAGCAACATTACCTGCACCGGATACTGCAACAGTCTTGTCCTTAAGATCCTTGCCGTTGCACTTTAACATTTCTTCTACAAGATATAATAAACCATAACCGGTTGCCTGTGTTCTTGCCAGAGAACCGCCGTAAGAAAGTCCTTTACCGGTTAATACGCCTTCATAAAGACCTGTCAGTCTCTTGTACTGGCCATACATATAACCAATTTCTCTTGCACCGGTACCGATATCTCCCGCAGGAACATCAGTATCTGCGCCAATATACTTATAAAGTTCTGTAATAAAGCTTTGGCAGAATGCCATAACCTCTCTGTCAGATTTTCCCTTAGGATCAAAATCAGAACCGCCTTTACCGCCGCCGATCGGAAGACCTGTCAAGGAGTTTTTGAAAATCTGTTCAAAACCTAAAAACTTAATAATACCAAGATTAACGGAAGGATGCAGTCTCAAGCCTCCCTTGTAAGGTCCGATTGCAGAATTAAACTGCACACGATAGCCATTATTAACCTGAACCTGTCCATTATCATCTACCCAGGGAACGCGGAAAAGAATCTGTCTTTCAGGAGTTACAAGTCTCTCTAATAAAGCATCTTTTCTATATGCTTCTTCATTTGCCTCAATTACAACACGTAATGACTCCAAAACTTCCTTAACAGCCTGATGGAACTCCGGCTGAGCGGGATTCTTTGCTACTACAAGATCAATTACCTCATCAACATATGACATAATACATATCCTCCTTGAAAAATGATATTTTTCAACACTCGCACGATTGTATACAAGTATTCTTTTTCACAAAACATATTATATTACGTCTTTTAAAATTAGACAACTGACTTTATCCAATTAAATTGTAAAAGTTTTTTTAATATTTTTATGCAAATTGCACAATGTTTTACCATTACAAATATTTTTTCAGGCTTTCCATATTCTTAGCCTCCAATGACAGCAGTCCTCCTGCCATTTCCACAGCTTCCCCGGAAGCATCTTCATTATGATTCAATACCTTGTTCATTTCCACCATCCCCATATTGCTTCCTTTGATCATTAATTCCGCAATATGGGCCGTGCTTGTATTCAAAAGTGTATTCAGATAAATACCGCCTGTCAGCATCAGATTTTCCATGTGACTGCTTCGATAGGGTTCAGCACCTGCCTCCAGCAATTTATCATAAGCCCGATTGCGTATTCCGGCATATTCCGAGGACTGCTTTGCGATCAGCTTTGCCAAGCCGTCATCAAATACTTTGTCCGATATGGAGTCGATGGCCTTCATGCCCATTTCCGTATTTCTCTGTATTTCTCTGTAAATATTGATTTCCTGATTATGCACCTTGCTGTCCTCCTGTTTTGAAGCAATATAAAAGGATGCTACATCATAGCATCCTTAGTATATTACTTTATTAACTTTTTATACGGCTTTACTGCAAAAATTCTGCCTTTACATAACCGGCCTGACCATTATAGTTGATCTTGCACCACTCGCCTTCTCTTGCAAGCAGATCTACTGTAGTGCCACCGGGAAGTACACCCAGTCTGTCAGAATTCGTCGATGCAGCCGCACGTACATTGACATTTTCAATTGCAGTAACGGTTCCGATCGCATCCGCAGCATTAACTGTGGAAATCAGCTGTAAATATTCAGACTTGATAAAGCCTTCCTTGCCTTTTACACTTACCTTAGACCAGCCGTTTACACGCTGCTCTAACACCTCCACCTGTGTACCTGTTGAAACCTTGTCCACCTTGTCAGCCTGCTGGCTGTCAGAGCTTCTCATATTCACTGTTGTTGTAGCCTTAGCATATACCGGTCCAGATACTGCAGTCTGCTCGTTGTCAGCTACATTCTGCTCAGGTACGGTCTCTGTACCTTCCTCAGCACCTGTTTCCAAAGTAACAGATTCTTCCTCGCCATTACCGGCAATTTGGGCTGCCAGAGCCTCACCGGTCAGTTTCTGCACTTCATTTACAAATTCTTCGATATAATAATGCAGTGCAGGATTATTGGTCAGAGTTTCCGTATATTCTACGTTTACACGGTTATTAAGCTCTATCACATCATCCTGAAGGCTGATCTGTTTGATGTATTCCATCTCTTCTTCTGTAACATCACCTTCATTCAGATATAACTCACCATTTTCGTCTGTACAAACATAAAAGGTCTCCATACCGGAAATCTGATCCTCGAAGCCCTTTACCTGCATCTTGTAATAAACATATGCCAGGTAAGAATTTTCCAGCGGGCCGGGCTTGGTATAAACCACCAGATCCGAATAGGATTCCACATATTCACTCATCTTCGGAATAGCAATTTCATCTGTATCAACCAGATAATTGGAAATATTTTTTATTGTTTCCACATCACCAAAAGCATAAGCGTTGTAATAGGTACAGATCAAAGTATAGATGGCACCGTTTCTTACTTCCTCTAACGGCACTTCTTCCGGAACCATGGTTCGTTCCGCAGCATTTTCTTCTACACTCACTTCTGAAACTTCATTGCCTTCCACAGACATATATGCATTTTCACGTGCTCTGCCGTCACCGGCCATCAGTGCTACAGATACGGTCAATGCTACGGCAAATATCAGCACAACGGGCAAAATCCACTTGCTGTTCTTTACCAGATAATCACATATCAATCTGCTCTTTTCTTTTAACATAAAAAACCTTTCTACTAAATGCATACTATAGCAAAGGCGATGTAAAATGCATCCGACAGGAATCGAACCTGCATTAAAGG
>CAYXQG010000240.1:0-2833 GCA_964467405.1 uncultured Acetatifactor sp.
TGCTTGTATCATTTGCCCAATCATTGATTCCACATGCGGTATGCAACACCTGTTGTGTATCACCAAAGATATTAAATCGGGCTTTTGGATATAGTTGATGTAAGAAATCATAATCTGCTTTATGAAGATCTTGTCCCTCATCGATGCAAAACAGATTGTATTCAGGCAGTTTTGCCTCCACATGAAGTGTAGTGTAGATTTTTAGGTAGAATAGCAGGTCAGATTTATAAAGGATACGGGTTTCTCTCTGATGCTTCTCATCCAGCTTTTCTACATCGAGCATATCTACATGATATCGCTCTTTCAAGGGAAGCAATGCATTCCAGATCTCCTGCTCAAAAACCGTGCTTTCCAAACGGCCAAGCACATATTTAGAACGCTCCATTTCAGATTTAATAAAGCTCTGACGGGAATGCTCGCCCTCAAGTTCCTGCGCCCGCTGACGCAGCCATTCAGCTTCAATTTCGATTTTTCCGGTCAGGTCACGGATGTCATCCATGATTTTTGCTTTTCGGGCTGCAATTGTTTCCCGGCGCTTCTGATACCGTGCAAGCGTCTGCTCTGTGGTTTTATCACCGGTAAATTTTACAAGCTCCTGTGTGACGTCCTCAACTTTTTTCTGCAAAAATGCGAGGTATTCCTCATCGGCACGGTAGGCTTCACCAGAGGTGATGCTCTCGATAAAATATAGCTGCTGCGCATAAAGAAACGGAACATCCGGGTCAAATTGACCAGATTCGATCCATTCACGCAGTACTTGAAGATCTTCTTTGGCGTTCTGGATTTTCTCTTCACGCTGCTTTTTCCATTCAGTCAGTTCATGCTGAGCCTGTTTTGTCTTTTCTGCACTGGTCAGAAGCGTGTGCTCGTTGGCATCCATGCTTTCAGCTTCAGAGTTTTGTCTATCCAGCGACTTCTGTAGACTGTCCATTTGTTTCTGAAGAGTTTCATAGTCCGCTCTCTTTTGGGCATACTCAGAATCCTGCAACAGCGAGGTTTCTTTAGAGTTCGCAACAGAGATTTCCTCGTCAAGTTTTTCAAGAAGATATTGAACTGTTTTGGCTGTGACAGTTTCTGGAACGGGAATGTCAAGTGTCTGGCAGGCAGTTGCGATGTATCCCTGAATGGATTGACTTATTTTTGCTTCGATTGTTTTAATTGTTTCTTCTGAATAGACCTTTTGCAGATATTCATCCGGGAGATATTCTTCAGAAAGCTCAAAACGATACTGTCTGTTGCGAAAACGAGAGTCATATCGAAGCAACAAAGTCCGGTACAACTCCGAAATCGAACAATTTGCGACATTTGAAATGTTATACCGATGCATCAAGTCTGCCGAAAACAGCCGGAACAGCTTCGTTGGAGTAATTAGAAGGACGTGCTCCCAGCCATCATCCGAAAGTTCGTCGCGCAAGTAGAACAACCGATGCAGCAAGCACTGCGATTTGCCGGAACCGGCACAGCCTTGAACAACAAAGCTGGCATCCGAATCCGATGCAATGATTGCAAACTGCTCCCGCTGAAGTGTAGCAATAATATTCTGTAATTTTGGATCAGAACGATTGTCATGCAACTTCTGTTCCAAAAGTTCGTCTGCATCGATCAAAGTCTGAGATCCAGCAGGCATTGCGGGAAAAAGTTGTGTGGCACGTATAAGTTTCCGATTTTGGATTTCATCGTTACAAATTTTGGCAGGAGCAAATGTAACTTGTTTTCCATTACCCTGTTTAAAAGACTGTTTCTGTCCATTTTGGGCATGGTAGCACTTGAGTAGTTGTTCCCACATCGGTTGTTTGTCGCTCTTTCGGAAAGGAACTAAAACCTCATCTTCATCTATTGAAATTGCTTCATCTAGAGAAGGCGAACCCGAAAGAAAGTAATGCTCTGATTTTTTGTTATCAGACAGTTGCAACTCAAGATGCGCAAAATATGGTTTTTCATAGGTACTTTGAACCACGCTCTCCACAGCTCGCTGATTCTTATATGCACCACCAAGCTCACGATTCGGGACAAAAGAATCCTGTGCTTCATATGCCCCGCGACGAACTTCATCACTCTTTATAGCAACAATTTCCTGTGCTTCTTGAGCCATTGCATCCAAGGCGCGATAAACATCATCTTTATATCGGTTTTCTTCTTTGAAAAGAGAATTGTAAAAGCTGGAGTGCATGGCACACCTCCGAGAACAATAAAATTATACTTATTATACAACACGCATGTCAAAAACAGAAGAGAAAACACGAAAAGCTTCCAAAATCAGGAGATTACGAATAGGAAAGCTCCTTATCTTTTTTTCTCTTTCGACACCTTTTACAGCACGACCGCAAAGATGCCCACCAGCATAGGGAGATGCCATAGGCCAGTGGGCAGGGTGTTCTTTATGGTTGCCCTTAATTTTCCAGTCTGCCGTAATCACGTCCGAAACGAGTTCGCTCAGCCCTCTCGCTGCTCGACAATTTCCAGACTGTCCTGCCCGATATGGCAGAGCAGAAACAGCACTCGCACACCCGCAGCTTTTGCTTCTGCCAAAGCCGTTCCAAACTCCGGTTGTGTGCTGATATTAGGCCGCACTTCGGTAACGCTCTCCATCTGAATTACGAACGCCACCATGCACCGATATCCAGCCTTCTGTGCCTGCGCTAACTCATGCAGATGCTTTACGCCCCGCTCAGTAGGTGCATCCGGGAAGTAACCAACACCATCCATTTCCAGCGTACAGCCCTTGACCTCCAGAAGATATTTTTCGTCGCCTTTCTCCATGTAAAAGTCAATGCGGGACTTTCCATACGTATACTCCGGCTTTACAAAGTCATAGCTCTGTGTGTCCAGCCAC
>CAYXQG010000241.1:0-2796 GCA_964467405.1 uncultured Acetatifactor sp.
CCTTAAGAAAGCTGCGTCACCCCAGCCGCAGTAAGAAATTAAAGGATTTCCTGGATTAATGAAAACAGTAGAATTGTCAGCACGCATGCAGGCACTGGTGGATGTGGTGTCTAAGGGGAAGATAGTTTGTGATATAGGCTGTGACCATGGATTTGTATCCATTTATCTTGTACAGCAAAAGATTGCCCCAAGAGTATATGCCATGGATGTGCGTACAGGCCCGTTGGAGCGTGCAAAGGAGCATATCCGGGAATATGGCTTGGAGAATTACATAGAAACCCGATTGTCAGATGGTCTTGCTGCATTGAAACCGGGTGAGGCAGATTGTATGATCTGTGCCGGCATGGGCGGTCCTCTCATGATGAAGATACTGGAGGAAGGACGAAAAAAAGCCGGTGCCATGTCAGAATTGATCCTTCAGCCACAGTCGGAGGTGCCTGCTTTTCGTAGTTTTTTGCGAAAAGAAGGATACAAAGTGGTGGATGAGAATATGATCTATGAGGATGGAAAGTATTATCCGATGATGAAGGCAGTGCCTGTTTGTAAAGAAGAAATGCAAACGTATGACTTGTCAGAAGAGGAGCAGCTCATGGATATGTATGGAGAGATCCTTTTAAAAAAGAAGCATCCTGTCCTGGAACAGTATTTGGCATTTCAAAAGAATAATCTGGAGGAATTGTCAAAGCGTTTAAGCATTCAGGGGGGCGAGCGTGCAATAAAACGGGCAGCGGAAGTGAATGAGGAGCTGCATTTGATACAAAAAGCCCTGGCTTATATGAAGAATGTGTAACCGGAGTATACAGCCTGCAGAGGTTTTCTGCGGGCTGTTTTTATAACACAGAGGGAATATGCATTTCATTACGGCAGGTTGATTGAAGCTTTGCCAAGACATATTTTGCCTCTGCATATCATCGTAAAAGAAGCTGCGATAGAGATGGAGAATGATTATGATCAATGTAACGATTGCAGGTGTAACAAAACAATATGAAGCCGGTACGACTTATGAAGAGATCGTACAGGAATATCAGATGCAATATGATGGTCTGATCGGTCTGGTAGCAGTTAACGGCAAGATCAGGGAATTGTTTAAACAGCTGAAAAGGGATTGTACGATCCGATTTTTTACTTTAAGGGATGATATTGGATATAAGACCTATGTCAGAACAGCGACCATGCTTCTATTTAAAGCTGTTTCGGATGTGTTCGGAGAAGAATGTGCCCTGAAAGCAAAGGTGGAATTTACGGTAGGGAACGGTCATTATATTACTTTAGATGAAAGAGTGGCACCTACCGCAGAAAATGCAGAGAAGATCAAGAAAAGAATGCAGGAATTATGCGAAAAGAAATTGCCATTTATGAAAAGCTCCTTCCCATTGGATGATGCCATGGCACTGTTTAAAGCAAAGGGAATGGATGATAAAGAGAAGCTGTTTCATTATCGCAGGGGTTCTACCGTAAATATTTATGAAATTGACGGGTATTATGATTATTACTATGGTTATATGTTGCCCCATACAGGATATGTGAAATATTTTGATGTCATTGCTTATGCAGAAGGGCTGATGCTTTTGCTTCCGGACAAAAAGGATCCTACGCAGGTAAAGCCGTTTAAAGAAAGCAAAAAGCTTTTTGAAACACTTAGTGCAGCTGAAAAATGGGGGAAAGAAGTAGGCCTGGAAACGGTGGGAGATCTGAATGACAGGATTTGCAATTCCTCTTTAAGTGATCTGATTCTGGTGCAGGAGGCGGAGCAGGAGCGTAAGATTGGAGAGATTGCAAAAGATATTGCAGAGCATGGCGGTGTGAAATTTATTATGATCGCAGGACCGTCCTCTTCCGGAAAAACCAGCTTCTCACACAGATTGTCCATTCAGCTTCGTACGCTTGGCAAAAGGCCGCATACGATTGCTTTGGATAATTATTTCGTAAATCGTGACATGACACCAAGGGACGAGAACGGTGATTATAATTTTGAATGTCTGGAAGCCATTGATGTCAGACAGTTTAATGAGGATATGAGCAGGCTGTTGGCAGGAGAAAAAGTAGAATTGCCGGAGTATAATTTTATCACCGGTAAAAGAGAATATAATGGAAATGTCAAGCAGCTGGGAAAAGAGGATCTGCTCGTCATTGAAGGAATTCATGGCTTAAATCCGCAGACATCCTATTCCCTGCCGGAGGAAAGCAAATACAAAATATATATCAGTGCCCTGACTGCTGTAAATATTGACAGACATAACCGGATTCCCACCACAGACGGCCGTCTGCTCAGACGAATGGTTCGTGATGCAAGAACCAGAGGTGCGGATGCACGAAGAACGATCGAAATGTGGCCCTCAGTCAGAAGAGGCGAGGAAGAGTATATCTTCCCGTACCAGGAGGAAGCAAATGCCATGTTCAATTCTGCACTGATATATGAATTGGCTGTGATCAAACAATATGCAGAACCATTGCTTTTCAATATTCAAAAGGATCAGAAGGAATATTATGAGGCAAAACGTCTGCTGAAATTTTTGGAATACTTCCTGGGCGTAAGCAGTGAATCATTGCCAAATAATTCCATATGCAGGGAATTCGTGGGTGGCAGCTGCTTTAAGGTTTAAAAACAGTTTGTATGCGCTTACGGATCATATGTGTACTTTTGATGTGAACTGTATCGGGAATGCAGGCTTGACGGAAGCGTTCCGTTATGATAAAATCACAAAATGTGTAAGTAAGATGAATAATCGCGGCTGCAGCAATGCAGGTGAGGAAAGTCCGGGCTTCATAGGGCAGGATGCCGGATAACGTCCGGTG
>CAYXQG010000242.1:0-2794 GCA_964467405.1 uncultured Acetatifactor sp.
CACAGGATAAGAAGAGAAAAGAAGCAGTAGAAGCAAGAAATGATGCAGATGCATTTGTATTCCAGACTGAGAAGGCACTTGCAGAAGTTGGTGATAAGATTTCCGACAGCGAGAAATCACAGGTGGAAGCTGATATGGCAGCAGTAAAGGCAATCCTTGACAGAACTGCTAATCAGGAAATGAGTGACAGCGATGTGGATGAATTGAAGGCTGCAAAAGAGAAGCTGACAAACAGTGCACAGAGCCTGTTCACAAAGATGTATGAGAATATGCAGGGTGCAGCAGGCCAGGCAGGTCCTGACATGGGAGGCTTCTCCGGCGGTGCAGATCCCAATGCAGCACAGGGCGCTCCTGATGATGATGTAATTGACGGAGACTTCAGAGAAGTTTAATTGTTAAAGCTTCTGTAAATGAATCAGACATACTTTTTGAGAAGTATGAATTATAAAAAGGTTCAGGTGGAAGGGATATATGTTCAGGCAGAATGTATATTACTTCCACCTGAACTGTTGCAATGAATTAGAAAGAAGAAAGGCTGACGATTATGGCAGAACAAAAGCGAGATTATTATGAGGTCCTTGGTGTAGAGAAATCTGCAGACGATGCGGCCATAAAAAAAGCATATCGTGCCCTTGCAAAAAAATATCATCCCGATATGAATCCGGGAGATGCGGAAGCTGAGAAGAAATTCAAGGAAGCTTCAGAAGCTTATGCAATATTAAGTGATCCGGAAAAGAGACGCCAGTATGATCAGTTTGGTCATGCTGCTTTTGATGGCGGTGCCGGAGGCGGTGCAGGCGGCTTTGATTTCAACGGAGCTGATTTTGGTGATATATTCGGTGATATTTTTGGTGACCTCTTCGGAGGCGGTTCAAGCCGCAGAGGCGGTGCACAGAATGCAGGTCCCATGAAGGGTGCAAATCTGCGTACCAGTGTGCGTATTACCTTTGAGGAGGCCGTATTTGGCTGTGAAAAAGAGATTGAGCTGACGATCAAGGAAACCTGTAAGACCTGTAACGGAAACGGCGCGAAGCCCGGAACCAGCCCGGAGACCTGTTCTAAATGTGGTGGTAAGGGTCAGGTGGTATTTACACAGCAGTCCTTCTTCGGTACAGTGCGTAATGTACAGACCTGTCCGGATTGCCAGGGCTCAGGCAAGATCATTAGGGATAAGTGCCCGGATTGCCGCGGAACAGGAGGCGGTGCAGGCGGCTTTGATTTCAACGGAGCTGATTTTGGTGATATATTCGGTGATATTTTTGGTGACCTCTTCGGAGGCGGTTCAAGCCGCAGAGGCGGTGCACAGAATGCAGGTCCCATGAAGGGTGCAAATCTGCGTACCAGTGTGCGTATTACCTTTGAGGAGGCCGTATTTGGCTGTGAAAAAGAGATTGAGCTGACGATCAAGGAAACCTGTAAGACCTGTAACGGAAACGGCGCGAAGCCCGGAACCAGCCCGGAGACCTGTTCTAAATGTGGTGGTAAGGGTCAGGTGGTATTTACACAGCAGTCCTTCTTCGGTACAGTGCGTAATGTACAGACCTGTCCGGATTGCCAGGGCTCAGGCAAGATCATTAGGGATAAGTGCCCGGATTGCCGCGGAACAGGTTATGTGCCTATGAAAAAAAGATATGCGGTGGATATTCCGGCAGGTATTGACAATGGTCAGTGCAAACGTATGCCCGGTTTGGGCGAGCCCGGTACCAATGGCGGCGCAAGAGGCGATGTACTGGTAGAAGTAATCGTAGGAAGACATCCTATTTTCCAGAGACAGGATTATAATATTTTCTCTACAGTACCCATGTCCTTCGCAGTAGCGGCATTGGGCGGAGAAATTGTGATCGATACAGTGGACGGCAAGGTTATTTATGATGTAAAACCCGGTACACAGACTGATACCAAGGTACGTTTAAAGGGCAAGGGTGTGCCTACCCTGCGAAATAAAGAGGTGCGTGGTGATCATTATGTAACCTTAGTGATCCAGACCCCGGATAAGCTTTCTCATGAAGCAAAGGAACTGCTCAGAAAATTTGATGAAGCAAGCGGTGATTCCTTAAATGCTGCAAAGACAGTGACTAAGGATGATGACAGTAAAAATGGCGACAGCAAGGAAAAGAAAAAGAAATTCTGGAAATAAAAGAACAGCTGACGAAGCAGGGATATTCCCCCATAGAGATCGTGGACCAGGGAACTCTTGGAACCAATCCTGTCAGAGTTTACCGGTTAGAGAAGATACAATGAGTTGATGTAAAATAAATAGGAATGAGGAAAAAGTCCCGGGATAAACCGGGACTTTTTCTTGTGACAGGGAAGCGGAACAGTGCAGGAGGGGAAATAACACCTTCCGCAACATGAAAAGAATTGACACGAAAAAAAACAAAGGTTACAATAAAGATAATTATGCAATAAAATGGATAGAGCAATTCAAATGGATGAGGAGAAAGAAGAATGAAGTGGGTAAAGTTTCGGATCAAGACAACCACAGAGGCTGAGGATATCATTATCAGCTCTTTGTATGATATTGGCTTTGAGGGTGCACAGATAGAGGATAAGATTCCGTTAACAGCAGTGGAAAAGGAGCAGATGTTTGTGGATATTCTTCCGGAGGGACCGGAGGATGACGGAATTGCATACTTAAGCTTCTTTGTGGAAGAGAAGGAAGACGGTTCCTTAGAAGTGCAGGGAGAGACGATGGATACAGAGACCATTCTTGCCAATGTACAGCAGCAGTTAGACGAGCTTCGTGAATTTATGGAGATCGGCGAAGGTACCATTACGGTGGATGAGACAGAGG
>CAYXQG010000243.1:0-2788 GCA_964467405.1 uncultured Acetatifactor sp.
GTTGAGCTGATCCTCGGCAGCCGCATAATTCTGTGCCTTAATCCGCTCCTTGAAGCGTTCCACGGCATTGCGGATTTCCTCCGAGCTTTCCCAATCGGAATTTTCCGCCAGATAGGTCTCCATGTTCTTCGTCAGCCCAATCGAGATGGATCTTGCATCCGACCGAATCTGTTCCATGATGGCCTCCAGAATCTTACGGAAGAAGCCATAGTTCCGATCTGCAAGTGCACGGTCATACCAATCCGAGACGACTTTGATGTATGCTTCTTTCCGGCTGTCCTCTCGAATTTGTCCGTAACTCTGTGCAAGCTCGAGTTCTTCAACGAATTCTTTCTTTTTCAACACGACCGCATTGGCAGCGCAGGTCGCGCCTTTCTGGAAATCATCCTTCACCGTTTCCGTATCTGTTCCAGTACGAGAGAGAATGTCCATAATCAGATTTCCACTTCCGTAATCGTCTTCACCATCAAGGATCGCCTTGAGCTTTTCCTCATAACTCGGTAGCGTTAAGCGGCTGTGCGCAGCAATGCGTTCAATAATGGAGAAATTTTCCACATACGGAATCTGATTAAGGATCGGAAGCCAAGTATCTCCGTCCAGCATCACAAGATCACCGAGCAGGAAATCTTGATAGAAATAGCGGTTATTCCGGCTCACATACGAGCCGTCCATACGCGAAATCAACTCGGCTAGCGTCATTTTCAGGACGGCACTCCCTGCACAGTCAGGGTCATTTGCACACTCCCGCAGAGCATCATTCATCCCCTGCAACAGTCCATTCCGAATTCGTTGATAGGCTATAGCGGCCTCATCTGATTCTTCCGGCACAAAATTGCTCGTCAGGTCAACATATTCGGCGAGAACATCAACAACTTTACGAATCTGCTTTGTCAGATTTGTACGCAGAGATCCAACCAAATCGGTCGTTTTCTTTTTCTGTCCCACATAGTGCCCAGCCTGCTCCCAGAATCCATCCACCATGGAATCTATTTTGGACGTATCCACATTTTCACGACAGACGGTATCTCCTTCTCGGATGTAATACCTCTTCAGCTCATCCAGGATGTATTCGTTCAGACTGCTGTCACCGTCTACAACGCATTTTAAGCTTTCACCTAAAAATCCGTCAATGCGAAAAGCAAGTTTCTTGGCCTCTATAAAGCGGCGCATTGTTGCTTTCTCTTTAACTTCACCTAAAATATAGTTGTTGTAATAAGATGCAGCTTCCTGCCGAATGGCGTTTAGTTTGGCCTCATACTCATACTGAGTTTTCTGGCGATAACCTGCAAAGCGATCCACACCATGATGGTGGATGGTCTTGAATTCCTTCAGTTGATAAAGAGTATTTTTCAGCGCAGGGTTACGGTCCAGAACGGCATTTCCTTCTAATGCGGTATGCAAGCTGGGGAGGGTATAATCATATCCCCGATTGTCATAAAACACATTGCGACATGCCGCAGCTACCGCAAAATATTCATTTGGAGAAGAGCTCTCATTGAAATAGACGCTGTAGATTTTATCTGAGTTATAGCTGCAGCCATTTGCCGGGTCGTTCACTGCGTATGCAAGTTGGTCGTACGCTGGCTTATAGAGCGAAAATTTCGCAGTCAACGCCCTGAGATAAGCCGTCGCACAATAAAACTGCTCCTTTTCCAGCATCTCCTTCAACGTATTCATGTGTTCGTCTTTCTGTGGATCGTTTTGAGCTTTTTCCACAGCTGCAGACTGAACGATCGTCGGTGTTCCGGCTTCCGGTGCAGTCCCTTCAGAAAGCGCAGGAGTTTCCTCTGGCAGTTCTTCTGCGGCCGGTTTCTCCTCAGCAGTTTCCTGCACAGCAGCTTCTTCCTGAGCAGGGAAAGTCTCTAACAGAGACTCTTTCTCCGGAATGTCCAGATTTTCCGGAGTCGGCATCTCTTCCGTCTGTGCGACAGAGATTTCTTCTGCCGTATTCATCTCAGCAGAAATCTCCTCCGGAATTTCAGGATTCTTCGCCGCAAGTTCCGAAAGTTCAACGATGGCATCATCTGCATAACGGTAGCAGGTCTTTGTTTCATAATCGTAGTAGCAGAGCATGGTCCCGCTCATTGCATTAGGGATATTTTTATCGAAAAATTCTGCCATCCGGTGTGCATGCTCTTTGTTCATGCCCAAAACGATGAACGCAACATCCTTCTCAAATGCCTCGGGTCTATCGTCCCAGAAAAGCTCTTTTACCAAAGGTTCAAAAGATGCCAACGTTTTACCCACAATTCCCGCAAAAGAACAGCCAATGTCATTTTCAGGATATAGGAGATGAAGATAAAAAGAGTCAGTGAATATTTTTTCCTGTGCGGTGAATTCCTCCCCATCAATCAAAATACCCAACTCAAAGGCTCGAATGAGGAGAACTCTGGCCAATGCTGCGGATGCAGTATCCTCAATTTTCTCTCCCTGCTTTTTCGGTGCTTTCTTTCGATTCAACAGATCGGCAGATTTCTGCGTAGTAAAAATCTGTTCACCGCGGTCAGTAAGAGTGTAAAAGGAAGGATACCCTTCTACCTGATATTTTTGCAGATAGCCAAGATTCAAAAGCTGTTCACATGCGGTAACAAAGTTTACTTTGTGAATTAGCTTCTGAAGCATCTCCGGATTCACGTATTTCATCTTCCATGCTGAATTCAGCGTGCATACATTATCAGAGAAAAAACCATGGTGTTTAATGTCGCTCTCGAATTTCTTGGCAGAGAAAGATACCGTCGCCTTTTGGCTTCGTTCAGCCCTCAAAGACTCGTCCGACACAGGGTACAAA
>CAYXQG010000244.1:0-2720 GCA_964467405.1 uncultured Acetatifactor sp.
TGATCATCATGGTTGTAATTTTATTTTCTTCCACAATCTGCTTTGTAATCTCCATTACCTTTTCTGCTGTTGCCGGGTCAAGTGCTGCCGTATGCTCATCCAGTAAAAGCAACTTGGGGATCGATAAAGTACACATTAAAAGAGTCACTACCTGCCTCTGTCCGCCGGACAGCAGCCCGATCTTTGTCTTCATTCTATCTTCAATCCCCATATTATACCGGGCCAGATTTTCTCTGAAGAAATCCACCTTTTTTCTGGTGATCGCTCTTGCAAAAGGATTGGAATACTGACTTGCACGGGTATAGGCCAGAGCAAGATTTTCTTCGATCGTCATATTCGGTGCCGTTCCCTTCATCGGATCCTGAAAAACACGGCCGATCATTCTGGCTCTGTAATGCTCTGTTTTATAAGTAATATCTTCCTCACCCAACAGGATATGACCGCTGTCTACCAAAAAAGAACCGCAAACTGCATTAAACAATGTACTTTTACCCGCACCATTGGATCCTACTATTGTAACAAATTCTCCGTCTTCCAACTTAAGGTTCAGATTCTTTAATGCCACATGTTCATTGACAGTTCCTTTTGCAAAGGTTTTTGAAATATTCTGTATATCTAACATTATCTCTCCGCCTTTCTTTGTTTATTTTCTGCAATTTTCTGCTTCACTGCCGGAATAGCCAATGTAATTGCCACGATCAGCGCACAGGTAAGCTTCATGAGATTTGCGCTCTTATCACCGAAAAGATTCTCTCTGATTACAAATGCTACGATCAGCTTATAAATTACGGAACCTGTTACTGCAGATATAACACCTATCGCCGCTCCCCTTTTGCCAAAAATCGCCTCTCCAATGATCACTGCTGCCAATCCGTAGATCAGTGTGCCGTTGGATGTATTGATATCCGCATATCCCATGCTCTGGGAAGCCAATGCTCCTGCCAGACCAATAAGTGCATTGGCGATCATTAAACCGATTGTCTTGGTTCTGTCCACATTAATAGAGGAAGCTCTGACCATATCCGGATTGTCACCGGTAGCCCTGATACAAAGTCCTATATGGGTTTTAAAAAACCATATGATCAGCGTCAGCACCAAAAGAACGATCACTAAACTTACTGCTGCCTTCAGCATGCTGGTATTAAACTGCCCGCTGATACCAAGGGCCTGTTTTATCCGATCGAATAAGGTTTCCTTATTATAGCTGAGGTTCGTTGTAGCTCCCTTGTCTGTCAGGGAATAGCAGACCAGATTAACGGAATACAAGCCGCTCATGGTAATAATACCTGCAAGAACAGGATGTACCTGCAGCTTCGTCTGAAGACAGCCTGTAAGAAAGCCAGCTGCTGCTCCTGCCAGAATACCTGCTGCTAATGCTAATACCGGATGTCCCTGAAGGGATACCAATACGGAGACTACTGCGCCGAATCCAAAGCTTCCCTCCGTTGTCAGATCAGGAGTATCCAATATTCTTAATGAAATATAAATGCCCATGGCCAAAAGTCCATATATCAGTCCATCCGGAAGATTGGACAAATAGTACTGTAATTCTATCATTTTATTCACCTAACTCTACAATTTCGTATGTAATATTTATATTTTCCTTTGAAAGTCCAAGTGCTGCCATTGCCTGTTTGTTAACTGAGCAATAATCAACACCCACAACTTCAGCCGGAATGTCCTCAATTGCCTTTCCGTTTACATATTCCATGGCAATCTCCACCGTCCTTCTGCCAATTCCCTTATCGTCAATTGCTACCGTTGCCAGACAGCCTGATGCAACCGTTGTTGCTGAGGAAACATAGGTCGGGATCTGATTCTCATTGCAGATCTCTACCAGCTTGGAAATACCATCCTGGATAATGGAATCATTGGGTACAAAGATAGCTTCTGCCCCTTCACTGAGCATGGCATTGACTGCTGTTTCAATATCGTTGGCAGTCGGTGCCGTCTTTTCTACATATACTACGTTCTTTGATGCCAGATATTCCTTTGCCTGCGATGCCGTATTGGTTGCATTGTCCTCATTACCGCTGTAGATGATACCGAATTTTTTAACATCCGGTGTTGTGGCAAAAGCGAGAGTAAAGATTTCTGAAACCGGAATTGCATTGGAGGTACCTGTTGCATTCTTATCCGGCTTCTCCATATCGGAAATCACACCCGCTGCTACCGGTGCAGATACAGCACAGAAAAATACCGGTGTATCAGACTCCGCATTCACAAAGGCCTGGGTGGCCGGTGTTGCAATGGTAAATACCATCTCATAGCTTCCGTCCGTCATATTGCTGACGATGGATGACAATGCAGCTGTGTCTCCTGATGCACATTGGTATACGATGTTTTCATCCGTATAGCCTTCTGCCTTTAACTGTTCGATAATACCATCCCTCATATCGGTAAAAGCGCCGTTTTCGATCATTGCCACAATACCGACCTTCTTTGTTTCACCATGACCGTCACTGCTTCCGCATGCAGTAAAAACAGCCATCATACCTGCTGCCGCCAATAACATACTTAACAATCTTCTTACCTTCTTCATTTCCTCTTTCTCCTTTCAAAAGAAAAGTCCCTGATAACAGCTTCAGCTGCTATCAAGGACGGATACTCTAAAAATATTCCGCGGTGCCACCTTGATTCATGGAAATCTCCATGCACTCAACGAGTACTACCATACTCTGTGCAACTAACGTATGCCTTCACGTCATGAAATACTAACG
>CAYXQG010000245.1:0-2666 GCA_964467405.1 uncultured Acetatifactor sp.
AAGCTATCGGTGCAGGTGATCAGGGTATGATGTTTGGTTATGCTTCTAATGAAACAGAGGAGTATATGCCCTATCCTATTTCTCTGGCACATAAGCTGACCAGACAGCTTACCGAGGTTCGTAAGAACGGAACCCTGCCTTATTTAAGACCTGACGGAAAGAGCCAGGTATCTGTAGAATATGATGAGAACGGTAAACCCTGCCGCTTAGAGGCAGTGGTACTTTCTACCCAGCATGATGCAGATGTGACACAGGAGCAGATCCATGAGGATATTAAAAAATATGTATTTGATCCCGTACTTCCTGCTGAAATGATAGATGAGGATACCAAATTCTATATCAATCCTACAGGCCGTTTCGTAATTGGCGGTCCCAACGGTGACAGTGGTTTAACAGGACGTAAGATCATCGTAGATACCTATGGCGGATATGCACGTCACGGCGGCGGCGCATTCTCCGGCAAGGATTGCACAAAGGTAGACCGTTCTGCAGCTTATGCAGCACGTTATGTAGCAAAGAACATTGTAGCAGCAGGTCTGGCTGAGAAGTGTGAGATCCAGCTTTCTTATGCAATCGGTGTGGCACAGCCTACTTCCGTAATGGTAGATACCTTCGGTACCGGCAAGATTGCAGACGAGAAGTTAGTAACTATCATCCGTGAGAATTTTGACCTTCGTCCTGCAGGTATCATCAAGATGCTTGATCTGCGCAGACCCATTTACAAGCAGACTGCAGCATACGGACACTTCGGCCGCAACGATCTGAATCTGCCTTGGGAAGCATTGGATAAGGCGGAAGCTTTGAAGAAGTATTTATAAGAGGGTTATTATGGGAAAAATGTTTCCGGAACTGAAATCCAGCCCGGTGATCACCCGTTATCAGGGAGGAGAACCGGTATTGAGCAAAAAAGATATACCCTATGAGGCAGACTGCATATTTAATGCAGGCGTTGCAAAGTATCAGGGGAAATATGTAATGGTTTTTCGTAACGATTATCAGTTTGACGGTATCAGAAAATTTGGAAGATGTGTCCTTGGACTGGCTTTCTCGGAGGACGGCATTCACTGGGATGTGCAGGATAAACCCTTCTTAACGGTGGAGGACATGAACGACCCTGAAATTACCAGGGTTTATGACCCTAGATTAACCGTCATTGATGACCGCTGCTACCTTTGCTTTGCAGTTGATACCAAGCACGGCTTAAGAGGCGGTATCGGTGTGACAGACGATTTCAAATCTCTGGAGATACTGTCCTTAAGTGTCCCGGACAACCGGAACATGGTACTGTTTCCGGAAAAAATCGATGGTAAATATGTACGCTTAGAGCGTCCTTTCCCGGTATATTCAAGGGGGAATAAGCATCGCTTTGATATGTGGATGTCCAAATCTCCCGACTTGAAGTATTGGGGCGAGTCACAGCTTATTTTAGGCGTGGAAGACGTTCCCTATGCAAATGACAAGATAGGTCCCGGCGCACCTCCGATTAAAACCAAGGATGGCTGGCTTGTCTTGTTCCACGCAGTTGATATCGATACCAATCGTGGTAAAAACGGCTGGGAAGAACGCTGGCAGAAACGCTACTGTGCAGGTGTGATGCTTTTGGATCTGGAAGACCCTTCAAAGATTATTGGTATGTACAAAGAACCTTTGATTGCACCTGAAACCGAATATGAAATTGAAGGTGGTTACCGTACCAATGTTATTTTCCCGGGAGGCGTCATTGCAGAAGATGACGGCACGGTGAAAATTTATTACGGAGCTTCTGATACGGTAGAGTGTATGGCAACCGCTAAAATCGAAGATTTGGTTGCTCTGTGCAAGAAATAAAAGGATAAAGTACTATGAAAAAGCTGTTATGTATGTTTATATGTGTGTTACTATTAACTGCCTGCGGTGCAAATACGGAGAAAGCTAATACCGATTTGTCTGATCCTGCAGAAGAATCTATAACGGAAGCTACCATGTCTCCTGTTCCTGCGGCAGAAACCCCGGAGCCCACGTCGGAGCCTACTCCAGAACTCACCCCGGTAGTAACCCCGGAGCCTTCTCCGGCAGGAACTCCGGAGCCAACTCCTACAGATACTCCCGCACCTGATACGGCACCGGAATATGTGCTGGAAAGTATCACAGAGAAGCGGTATGAAAAGGATGGCAGCTACATTGAATTTGATGATCTGCCGGAAAATGATGCGGAAACAATAGTCTGCAATGATTTGCTGACGCGAATTACAGGACCTTGGAAAAGCTCCGAAGAGTGGATAAAGCTCGAGGAAGTCAGTACTTTGTCATTCGAAGAATTAAAAGAATCGGAGTCCTATGAGGAACTGTTTAAGTCATTGAGAAGTCAAACATCTTCTAATGTGGAGTATGACGATTATGTAAAAGGAATCTTAAATAATGGATGTGTTGTGGTATATATAGAGTACTCGGATAAGTATACAGAAGAAGCAAGGGCGCTGGGACAGCAGATTTCTGATGGAGAGCATGAGGAATACTGGCTTTTTATACCGGATGAGAACGACCAGCTTAAAGTATTAGATAATACACGTTACTATGGGTTGCTCAATATTTATGATGGTACGATGCCCGACGCATTAATTGTGAATTAATCCTGATATATCTACTGTTTTTAAAGATGACTTTTGGGAGAGAATATAGTATAATAT
>CAYXQG010000246.1:0-2645 GCA_964467405.1 uncultured Acetatifactor sp.
GATATACAGTATGCCCATTTTTTTACATGTAAAGAAGCAAGCTTTTACCAAAAAACCGACAAGCAGAAAAGGCAGATTGCATATCAGCTGGAGCAAGGGCATGTTTTTGCCGATCATATAGGCATTATTTGCCGAAGACATGCGGGTCTTAAATGCATTATATTTGGAACCGCTTGCCGCACTTCCTGCATGGATGACCTTCGCCCCCGGTTCATAAAAGTTACGGTAGCCGAAGATCCTGGCACGATATCCTATATCAACATCCTCCAGATAAGCGAAATGATTTTCATCAAAATAGCCGATCTCCTCCATAATACTCTTTCTGTAAATGGACGCTCCCGCGCTTGCGGAAAAAATCTCTTTGGCCTGTTCATAAGCTGTGGCAGGTCTTCCTTTTCCCCTGGAATATGCCCAGCCCAATATACTGTATCCGTCACCGGCTCCGTCTAAAAGGCTTTCATCCTGCATGGTAAGCATCATGGGGCTGACGGAGAAAATCTTCTCATCCTTTTCTACGGCCTCCGTTAAAGCTCTGACAAAACCCGGTTTTACCTCTGTATCATTATTTAACAGAATCACAAAGGGCGTTTGTGCCGCACGGATGCCTACATTTACCGCATGGCAAAAACCGGTATTATCCGAAAGCTCTATTACCTGTGCCTCCGGGTACTCCTCTTTTACAATTTCCAGGCTGCCGTCACCGGATGCATTGTCCACAACCAATATGTGAAATTTAGTACCCGCTTCTCTTTCTCTTCGCAACGAATCCATGCAGCCTCTGATATATCTGATCCCCTTATAGTTTGGGATTACCACTGTCACTTTTGGTTCCTGCATTTTACCTCCAAACCCACTCCGGGTCCCAAATCAGTCTGTATCCCTTTTCCCGCAGTGCCCGGGATAACTTCAGACTGCATTCTTTCCGATCTTCTTTCGGGATCTTCTCCCAGTCAAGCTGTCCCTTTCTTCCCATCTCCAATGTCTCATAAGGAATACCAAGGGTCTTTTCAAACAATTCATAACAGGCAGGATTCAAACAAAGACATCTGACATCCAGGGCCTTAGCCTGCTGCACCAGAACGGCTCTGTTCATATAACCACTGAAGCCGTCTTTCAGATCCTTGAAGGTAACATATCCTTCCGCATCCATCATTCCGCCGGCTATTTTTCCATGGTCCAGGATCCTGCCGCCTATAGCACCCACTTCAGGCCTTATACGGAAAATATCCTCCGTATAATTGACACGATAAAAGCCCAGATGCTTCATACTTGTAACCTCTGCCGTCCAGCCGCGTTTTTCCAGAAATGCTTCCACTGCCCGCTTTCCTGCTTCATATGCATAGCTTTTGCTGGCAGGATTGGCAGCTGTAGAGCCAATATGACATCTCCAATGATACAAAATCTTAGGCACGTGCCTGATCTTCTCCGGAGTTTCATACAATCTGTCCGCTACCCGGAGTACAAAATCAAAATCCTGGGCTCCGTTGTATTCCCCCCGAAGCTTTAATTCCTTAAATATCTCTGTTCTTACTGCCATAAGATGACAGATATAATTATTGGTCAATAACAGGTCCGGATTAAAATCCTGCTTATAATGGGGCTCATAAAAATACCTGCCCTCACCATCACATTTATCCTCATCAGAATAGAGCATAGCAAACTCTGTCCCGCTTTTTTTGCCTTCTTCCAGGGCAGCTGCTATTTCATACAGTGCATCCGCTGTCAGCAGATCATCATGATCTAACAGCACAATAAAATCCCCTTCTGCATATGCCAATCCTGCATTGGTATTTTCCGCAATCCCCTGATTATCAGATAATTTTCTGTAACAGATCCCGGGATTCTCATATTCCTGCACAATACCCTGCAGGGAATCATCCCGGCTTGCGTCTGCAAGCACAAGCTGCCAATAGGGATAGGTCTGGGCACAGACGGACTCTATAAGCTCCCGCAAATAATTCTCCGGCGTATGATACAGGGGTACGATGATACTGAAGCAAAGCTTTTCCTCCCAGCTCCTTTGCCTTTGCTGCTGTAAGACCCGGGGGGAGGGTGGAATATAGGTATAGCTGTCCGTTTCTTTTTTCTTCAGTCTTTCCCAAATGGCATAATATGTATTTTTAAGGCCGTTTTTTCTAAAATAGTATATGGTTTTTCTGAAATTGTCCTTATTTAGCTTCCCCATATGTATCACATACCTTTCCCGGATCCGGTTCTGTGTCTGCCGGATCTTCTCTATAGTGAACAAGCCGCCCTGGTGGGAGCGGCCTGTTATGATTCTATTTCTTATGATGCTTTTACAGCAATGCTTTCAGATCCTCTGTCAGCTGTGTTACTTTCTCCTGTGCATCAGCAAGGCTGTTTCCTACCACGCCCATATAGAATTTGATCTTGGGCTCTGTACCGGAAGGTCTTGCACAGCACCAGCAATTATTGGGAAGTTCAAAATAAAGTACATTGGACTTGGGCAGACCGGTTGCAGTCTCCTCACCTGTCTCCATATCCACGATTCTGTCTTCCTGATAATCACGGAATCTGAGCACCTTTGCACTGCCGATCTCCTTAGGCGGATTCTGACGGAGCTTATCCATAATAGCAGCAATCTGCTTAGAGCCATCAATACCCTTTAAGGTAATGGTGTACTG
>CAYXQG010000247.1:0-2627 GCA_964467405.1 uncultured Acetatifactor sp.
TGTGCGTTGGGTGTGTTCCGGACGAAATGGACAAGGTGCAGATAGCTGCCCGAATAAAACCACAGTGGATGAAGATGAGTTGATTGAAGTTCTGCAGGAATACTTTGTAAATGTATTAAAGCAGAAGAAAAAGGTAATCAATCATGTAATCAATGAATTTCAGCGTGTTTATAAGGCAAAAGATGAAAATCTGGAATATGAAAAAGAGTTGAATTCCCAACTGAACAGATTAAAGAAATCACGTGAGAAATACATGGATATGTATACTGACGATTTGATTTCCCGTGAAGAACTGAATGATAAAATTGGTGGTATGAGGAAAGAAATTGAACGCTTGGAAAATGAGTTGAAAATGATTTCGTATCATTTAACCAAAGGTGAGCAGTTGGAATCTATATTGAACAATACATTTAAAGAAATAGAAGACATTACAGATGTACGCCAGATGACCAACACCCAGTTAAGGAAACTTATTCAGAAAATTGAAGTGGACAAAGAGGGAAATGTAGACATTTATTTGCGATTGCTTGGCGACTTGGGACTGGATGAAACAATACTGATAGCGGACGATTCCGACAAAACAGTTCCAAATTGTAACGGCCACACATAAGGACTGCACAGAACGATTAATGCAGATAAATCCGATCTTAGCAAAGCAGGCGAGAAGAGTACTGGATGTGAATAAGTCAGAGAGACATATCCGCGGAGGATTGGCTACAAAGGAAAAATATCTTCACCAGACCAAAACTTTGGGATAATAGAAGGATGCTGATAACTTCTGCAGCTGCCGGCAGAAATTGTCAGCATCTTTGTATTTGGGTCTGGTCTTTTATAATACTAAAATAATGTGGAATGCTATATAAAAATATTTTGACAATCGGACAAGCAGGGATTATTATAGAACCGTAATATGTAAAAAAGATAACAAATAATTGTTTTTACGAAACCTTATGACAAAATATTTCAGAGGAGGCAGCATGGAAAAGGAGTTAGTAGTTGTAATCGACTTCGGTGGCCAATATAACCAGTTGGTGGCACGGCGCGTCAGAGAATGTAATGTTTACTGTGAGATTTATTCTTACAAAGCAGATTTGGAAAAGATCAAAGCGATGAATCCAAAAGGAATTATCCTGACAGGCGGCCCAAGCAGCTGTTATGAGGAAGGTGCGGCAACCTGCTCAAAGGAGCTGTTTGAACTGGGAATCCCGGTACTCGGCTTATGCTATGGAGCGCAGTTGATGTCGCATGTGCTAGGCGGTCGCGTTGAGCGTGCCAAGGTGCGCGAGTATGGTAAAACAGAGGTGACTATAGATAATACATCTCCATTGTTTGCAGGTGTATCAAAGGATACCGTTTGTTGGATGAGTCATTTTGATTATATTGCCGAAATGGCGCCGGGATTTCGGGCAACAGCGGTAACAAAGGACTGTCCTGTAGCTGCTGCAGAATGTGCAGAGAAGAAGCTGTATGCAATTCAGTTCCATCCGGAGGTGTTGCATACAGTGGAAGGGTCTAAGATGTTATACAATTTCGTCAGAAATATCTGCGGATGTGTAGGTGACTGGCGAATGGATTCTTTTGTAGAAGAATCTGTGAAGGCAATCCGTGAAAAAGTAGGAAATGGTAAGGTGCTTTGTGCATTATCAGGTGGTGTGGACTCGTCCGTGGCAGCAGTAC
Organism: uncultured Acetatifactor sp.; assembly: GCA_964467405.1. Lineage (GTDB taxonomy): Bacteria > Bacillota > Clostridia > Lachnospirales > Lachnospiraceae > Acetatifactor. The sequence goes on from CAYXQG010000247.1 coordinate 1,678, forward strand.
TTCTTTCCAAGGCTGTAGGCGAGCAGCTGACCTGTGTATTTGTAGACCATGGACTTCTTCGCAAGAACGAGGGTGATGAGGTAGAGGCCATCTTTGGCCCTCAGGGAAATTATAAATTGAATTTTATCCGCGTCAATGCCCAGGATCGTTTTTATGTAAAACTAGCCGGTAAGGATGAGCCGGAAATGAAGCGAAAGACAATCGGTGAGGAATTTATCCGTGTTTTTGAGGAAGAGGCTAAGAAGATCGGAGCGGTTGACTTCCTGGTACAGGGTACAATTTATCCGGATGTTGTGGAAAGCGGCTTGGGGGGAGAGTCTGCAGTGATCAAGTCGCACCATAATGTAGGTGGCTTGCCTGCCTGTGTGGATTTCAAGGAGATCATCGAACCCCTTCGCAGTCTTTTCAAGGACGAAGTGCGTAAGGTGGGACTGGAATTGGGCATTCCTGAAAAATTAGTTTTTCGCCAGCCTTTCCCGGGTCCGGGTCTGGGGGTACGAATCATTGGCGAAGTAACCGCTGACAAAGTGAAGATCGTGCAGGAGGCCGATGCAATCTTCCGGGAGGAAGTGGCCAACGCCGGACTGGAGAAGACGATTAACCAATATTTCGCAGCGTTGACTAATATGCGTTCCGTTGGTGTTATGGGCGATGAAAGAACCTACGACTACGCCATTGCTCTGCGCGCTGTGGAAACTATTGATTTTATGACGGCAGAAGCAACGGAAGTACCCTACGAGGTGCTGAAGAAGGTATCAGGCCGAATCATCAATGAGGTGAGTCATGTGAACCGGGTACTGTATGATATTACCAGTAAGCCGCCCGGAACGATTGAGTTTGAATAGTAGCAAGTTAATACAGAATATTTTGAATGGCAGGTAATCACATAGATTATCTGCCATTATTTATAATAGTCTCATAAATTACAATTGAGTTGCCAATCAACCGCT
>CAYXQG010000248.1:0-2598 GCA_964467405.1 uncultured Acetatifactor sp.
CTTCTCAACTTAGGAAAATAAGAAATTTGTATATAAGAAAGGAAACTACATGATAAAACTATTATTAGACTCTTCGTCCGATTACAGCTTAAAAGAAGCTGATGCCAAAAATATTGCTTTTGTCCCCCTTACCGTTACCATCGGTGAACACAGCTATCAGGACGGTGTGGACATTACCAAAGATACTTTTTACGAGATGCTGGAAAAGGGCAATGAGTTTCCCAAAACCTCACAGCCCTCTCCCCAGTCCTTCCTTACCTGCTTTCAGAAAGCAAAGGAGGACGGCGATGAGCTTATCTGTATCCTGATCTCCTCCTCCCTAAGCGGCACCTGTCAAAGTGCTCATCTGGCAAAAGCCATGGCGGATTATGACGGAATTTATATCATTGATTCCGGACTAGCGGCCTCCTTAATCAAGGTTTTGGCCGATTATGCCGGACAGCTCATTGAAAAAGGACTTCCTGCTGCAGAAATTGTTGAAAAGATCGAGATCATGAAACACAAAGTCAAGGTGGTAGCTGTTTTGGATACTTTAGAATACCTGTACCGCGGCGGCCGCTTAAACCGCACTACCGCTGCCATCGGAGATCTGGCCAGACTAAAACCCATCGTTCATATTACAGAGGACGGTCAGGTAGGTATTCTGGGCAAGTGCATTGGCAAAAACAAAGCCTTCAGCTTTATCTTAAACCACCTGGCAGACCGACCTCTGCACCCGGACTTTCCCATATACAGCGCCTATACCTATGGCACGGAAAATTGTGAACGTCTGGAAGAAAAGCTTGCAGATGCCGGTTATACAGTAGGGAAGCGTTTTCAGATCGGTTCTGCCATCGGTACCCATATCGGTCCCGGTATCTTTGCCGTAATCTATGTAGAAGAATGAGGTATATGTGATGAATATTATCAAAAAGGGCTATTGCCGCCTCATACAGCTGGCATTTCGTCTGGCACTGCCGTTACTTCCCTACAGGGAGCCGGTGATCTTAAATACAATGTCTCAGGCAGCTGATTTATTAAAGGATCAAAACCTGTCCGGCGTTCTGATCGTAACAGATAAGGGAATTGTACAGGCAGGACTTCTAAGGGAACTTACAGACCGGTTAGAGACGGCTCAGATTGCTTATACGATTTTTGATGAAACTGTTGCCAATCCCACCATATCAAATGTGGAAAGTGCAAGAGACATGTATCTGACACATAACTGTCAGGCTGTCATCGGCTTCGGAGGAGGCTCCTCCATGGACTGTGCCAAGATCACAGCTGCCCGTATTGCCAAGCCTGAACAACCCATAAGCAAAATGAAAGGCTTACTGAAAATCCGTACCAGACTTCCTCTTATGATCGCCATACCCACAACAGCCGGTACCGGAAGCGAAACCACCCTGGCTGCTGTCATTACGAACGAGACCACTCATCATAAATATCCGATCAACGATTTCTGTCTGATTCCTCCTTATGCAGTTTTAGACTATCAGGTCACCCTGGGATTACCTGCACACCTGACTGCAACCACAGGAATGGATGCACTGACTCATGCAGTAGAAGCCTATATCGGCAACAGCACTACAGCCTATACCCGTCAAATGGCCAGAGAAGCTGTACTTTTGATCAGTCGTAATCTGAAGCAGGCTTATGAGAACGGACAGGATGTACCTGCCCGTCAGAATATGCTTCGTGCCTCTTATTGTGCCGGTGTTGCTTTTACACAATCCTATGTGGGCTATGTACACGCAATTGCCCATTCCCTGGGCGGACAATACGGTACTCCTCACGGGCTTGCCAATGCAGTCATCCTACCCCATATGCTGAAAAAATACGGAGAAAGCTGCCATCAACGTTTAGGCAGGCTTGCAAAGGAATGCGGTCTGGCACCTTTTACGGATACCAGTGCACAGGCCTCTGCAAAATTTATCAGCTGGATAGAGGAAATGAACCGTTCCATGCAGCTTCCCGTTTATCTAAAGGAAATCCGTACAGAGGATATCCCACGTATGGCAGCTCATGCCGATAAAGAGTCCAATCCTCTCTATCCTGTTCCCTCATTGTTAGACCGAAAGGAATTAGAGAGCATGTACTATATCATTAGCGGCAGACCGGCCCCTTAATCATGTCAGAAAGAAGGACAGACTATTATGCAAATTGAACAATTAGCAAATACACAGAGATCATATTTTGCTTCCGGTGAAACATTTTCCGTAGAATTTCGTATTGCAGCGCTGAAAAAACTAAGAAAATCCATTATAAACCACGAGAAAGAGATTCTGGATGCCTTGTATACAGATCTTGGCAAATCAGAAACGGAAAGCTATATGTGCGAGATTGGCATGACATTAAGTGAAATTTCATACCAGATCAGACATATCCGTAAATGGAGCCGTAATCAGACGCACCCTACGGATCTTGCAAATTTCCCAGCCAGAAGCTTTACTGTTAGAGAGCCCTATGGCTGTGTACTGATCATGTCTCCCTGGAATTATCCTTTCATGCTGTGCATGGAACCTTTGGCAGGAGCCATAGCTGCAGGAAACTGCTGTATCGTAAAGCCCTCAGCCTACTCACCTGCCACCTCCCGCGTGATCAGACAGATCATAGAGG
>CAYXQG010000249.1:0-2582 GCA_964467405.1 uncultured Acetatifactor sp.
TTCTCTAGGTAAGTCAACACCTGCGATACGAGCCATTTACGTTTCCTCCATTTTCTCTTCGTGAAACCCTTCCGTTTCACTCGTGCCCCTCTGGTCTGTTAGTCGGGCACTCAAATTAGTTACTAATTGATTGGGGCTTTCACCCAATCGGACGTGTTCTGTTCCGATCTTTCCGGGATCATTGTTTTGCAAGGAATCTCAATTGTATCCTTACCGGAAAATGCGAATGCATTTTCATAAAACAGCACAAGAATCCCCGGATGCCATATTCTGCATCCCGGAGTCTCCTCATCCCGGTACCAAGAAGTAATCATCCGTAAGCTCTATTCCACAATTATGATAAACAGTACCCTCTTAAAAAGGATTTCTTAAGAGGTTCTGATTCAGCCGCACATAATTATCAGACAAGAACTCACATTTGAATCTGTAAATTTCTTTACAAGCTATTCAAATTGGTGATTATCCCTGTCTCTGTTTGTGTTTCGGATTTTCACAGATAACTCTAATACGTCCTTTTCTTTTAATGATTTTGCATTTTTCGCAAATTGGTTTTACTGATGATCTAACCTTCATGTTAAACCCTCCTTTCAAAAAAGACCGTTTTACATTATAGCATGCTCTTTTCACTAATGCAAGCACTTTTTGAATTATTTATCTCTCCAAATAATTCTTCCTTTTGATAAATCATATGGTGACAGTTCCAATGTTACTTTATCACCCGGTAAGATACGGATAAAGTTCTGGCGGAGCTTACCGCTGATGTGTGCAAGCACACGATGACCGTTTTCCAGTTCTACCTGAAACATGGTATTGGGCAGCTTCTCTACTACTGTTCCTTCGATTTCAATTACATCACTCTTTGACATATCCTTCCTCCTTTCTTTCCTGCTGTTGCTTTATGGCATATTTGATCTCATGATCAAATAATATTCCTTCGTTTATAAACCGGTTCCTTAAATCCGCTGCAAGGCCCTCCTGCTGCAAAGCAATATGCTTCAATGATTTCTTCTTCGGTTTATCCAATGTATGATACTTCCCGTCACACAGATAAACATATCCTTTCTGTGTCCGGTTATCTGACTGCAGCTTCGCTTCATCCTCTAAAACATCGCCGTTGTCGCATGCCGTTATCACATATAATGCGCTCTTATCATGCCCGGCTTCGGATAAAGCAAATCTTCCTATTAATTCATTGTTACCCATACAGCACTCCCTTATCTTAATATAAGGTCAGAATCTCCGGTTCACCATCGGTGATCAGAATCGTGTTCTCATAATGTGCTGACAGGGAACCATCTTCTGAAACAACCGTCCAGTCATCATCCAGCCATTCCACATCTGCTCTGCCCATATTGATCATAGGTTCAATAGCCAGTGTCATTCCTGCGCGGAGTTTAGGGCCTTTCCGAAGCTGTGCGAAGTTGGGGATCTGGGGATCCTCATGAAGCTTAGTGCCGATTCCGTGTCCCACCAGGTCTCTTACGATACCATAACCAAAAGGGGTTACATAAGCATCAATGGCATTGGAGATGTCATGTAAATGATTACCTGCTTTTGCCATCTTTATTCCTTCAAAGAAGGACTGCTTTGTTACCTCGATCAGCTTTTTTGCTTCCGGACTGATCTCCCCAACACCGTGAGTTCTTGCAGCATCGGAATGATATCCTTTATAAATAAGACCTGCATCCAGGCTGATGATATCACCCTCATGAAGAATTCTTTTTTTCGTCGGAATACCATGCACTACCTCATCATTTACGGATGTACAGATAGATGCAGGATAACCGTTATAATTCTTAAAATTAGGGATGCAGCCTAATTTACGGATAATACTGTCTCCGAAAATATCAATATCCATGGTAGAAATACCCGGTTTGATAAACTCCTCCATTTCCTTATGAACGATGGAAAGCAGTCTGCAGGACTCCCTCATTAATTCAATTTCTCTTTCTGATTTAACCGTTATAGCCATACGAAACGTTCAGCTCCTTTACACCCTGCCATATAAGGCCGTATTAGCCCAAAATAGCAACAATAGCATTAAATACGTCTTTCATATCAACAGTACCGTCAACTGCTCTCAAAACGCCTTTTTCGGTGTAAAAATCAATCAATGGCTGTGTCTGTTCATGATATACATTCAAACGCTTTAATACTGTTTCAGGCTTATCATCATCACGAAGCACCAATGCAGCGCCGCAGCTGTCACAGATGCCTTCCTTCTTAGGCGGAATATGTTCTATATGATATGTTGCGCCACAGGTAAGGCAGGCTCTTCTTCCGGACATTCTTCTTACGATATTCTCATCCGGTACATCTACATTGATAGCATAGTCGATCTTCTCACCAAGCTTATTTAATGCTTCATCCAAAACCTCAGCCTGAGGAATGGTTCTTGGGAAACCGTCCAGAACATAACCGTTCTTGCAGTCCTCCTGTGCCACACGGTCCAAAAGAATCTTCACTGTCAGTTCATCCGGCACCAACTGTCCCTGATCCATGTATTTCTTTGCTTCCATACCAAGCTCTGTACCATTCTTGATATTTGCTCTGAAAATATCTCCTGTGGAAATGTGCGGGAT
>CAYXQG010000250.1:0-2560 GCA_964467405.1 uncultured Acetatifactor sp.
CCCATAAAATAAAGGTTTTTAAGGAGGTATATAGAATTATGAAATTAGGAATCGTAGGATTACCCAACGTAGGAAAGAGTACATTGTTTAATTCATTGACAAAGGCGGGTGCAGAGTCTGCAAATTATCCCTTTTGTACAATAGATCCCAACGTAGGTATTGTGGCAGTGCCGGATGAAAGACTGAAACTGCTGGGGAATATGTATAACTCTAAGAAGGTAACTCCGGCAGTGATCGAATTTGTGGATATTGCCGGTTTGGTAAAGGGTGCATCCAAGGGAGAAGGCCTGGGAAACCAGTTCCTTTCCAATATCCGTGAAGTGGATGCAATTGTGCATGTAGTGCGCTGCTTTGAAGATACAAATGTTGTACATGTGGATGGTAGTGTCAATCCCCTGAGAGATATTGAAACAATCAATTTTGAGCTGATATTCTCAGATCTGGAAATTCTGGAAAGAAGATATGCAAAGGTTTCAAAGGCTGCCAGAATGGACAAGACCCTGGGCAAGGAGGTTGCACTGATCGAGAAGCTGAAGGAGCATCTGGAAAGCGGAAAGATGGCCAAGAGTCTGGTAACAGAGGACGAGGATGAGTTAGAGCTTTTAAATTCTTATAATCTTTTAACTTATAAGCCTGTTATTTATGCAGCCAATGTTGCAGAGGATGAGCTGGCAGATGATGGAGCAAATAACGAAGGCGTAAAGAGCGTCAGAGAGTTTGCTGCAACGGAAGGCAGTGAAGTATTTGTTATCTGTGCACAGATTGAACAGGAAATTTCAGAGCTGGATGAGGATGAGAAGGCAATGTTCCTGGAAGATCTGGGTCTGGAGGAATCAGGACTTGAGAAACTGGTTAAGGCAAGCTACCGTTTGCTGGGACTGATGAGCTTTTTGACAGCAGGCGAGGATGAAACCCGTGCATGGACGATCAAGATCGGTACAAAGGCACCGCAGGCAGCAGGAAAAATCCACTCCGATTTCGAAAGAGGCTTTATTAAGGCAGAGGTTGTAAATTACAAGGATCTGCTGGAACAGGGGTCCCTTGCAGCAGCAAGAGAAAAGGGCCTGGTTGGTATGGAAGGTAAGGAATATGTGGTAAGAGACGGAGATGTTATTTTGTTCCGTTTCAATGTATAAGGAATTCAATTTCAAAATCGGTGAGAAGGACTGATTCAGATGCCGCATGGTCGGCATGGAAAGGATATATATGCTGGATATGATGAATGCGAAGGATATAGCATTTCCGAATATAGGACTATATCTGGAGAATGTGCCGCAGGGCTTTTATATCGGGAATTTTTATATTGCTTTGTATGGTGTTGTGATCGCTATAGGTGTTATGTGCGGTATTTTATTAGCTGCTCATGCAGGTAAGAAAATGGGAATGAATCCGGATGATATTTGGGATTTTGCTATTTATGCGGTGATCTTTTCGGTGATTGGTGCCCGTATTTATTATGTAATATTCGAATGGGACACATACAAGAGTGACCTGTTGTCCATTTTCAATACACGTCAGGGTGGTTTGGCAATTTACGGCGCAGTGATCGGTGCATTTATCACATTGTTTGTGTATACGAGAATCAAAAAATGTAAGGCTTTTTGCCTTGGAGATGCCGGTGTGTGCGGTCTGGTGCTCGGACAGATCATCGGTAGATGGGGCAACTTTTTCAACAGAGAGGTATTTGGTGAGTATTCGGACGGATTGCTCGCCATGAGACTGCCCATAGAGGCAGTTCGCGACAAGAGTGATATTACAGCCAATATCAGGGCTCATATTGTGGAAGGTACGAATTATATTCAGGTACATCCTACCTTTTTATATGAAGCGCTTTTGAATCTTTTGTTGCTTCTCTTCATGCTTTGGTATTTAAAACGCAAGAAGTTTGACGGAGAGATATGCCTGATCTATCTGGGAGGTTATGGTATCATCAGATTCTTTGTAGAAGGTATTCGTACAGACCAGTTAAAGCTTCCGGGGACAAGTATACCGGTATCTCAGCTGTTGGGTATGATTTTATTTGTATTTGCAGTGGTGATGGAGCTTGTGATCCGCAGTTATTTGAAAAAGAAGGCTGTGGAAGAAAAATAAATAAGGACAATACGTGAAATAGGATCGGTGCAGATCTGATCATGGTTATTTAGGGCATTTAAAGGGCCGGGAGTCAATTGACTTCCGGTCTTTTTGTTGTTCACAGACTAAAATTCGAATGTCTTTTTAAGAAAATAAAGATTTTCTATTGCAAAAGCCTTGGTTTTGGTTTAAAATCAGTTTAACAAGTGGGATGAAAACCCATAAAGTGGAAGAAATATTCCATGAAGTGGGATAAAATGAAAGCATTTCACTTTTGAAGGCGGTGATTGCAGATGTTCATGAGTCAGTACAATCATACGGTGGATGCGAAAGGCAGGTTGAGTATTCCCTCAAAATTCAGAGAGAAGTTGGGCGATGAATTTGTGATTACAAAGGGAATGGATGGCTGCTTATTTGTGTATGACAACAATGATTGGGCTGAGTTTGAACAGAAGCTGATGTCCTTACCGACATTGACCAATAAGGA
>CAYXQG010000251.1:0-2554 GCA_964467405.1 uncultured Acetatifactor sp.
CTATTATATATAATGTAATGATTATACAATCTTTTTCCTAAAAAGGGAATAAAAAAATACAAAATTTTTAAAAAATGATTTTTAGTGCTTGATTTTATGATATTTTTCTGTTAAGATATCAATGTTGTTTTAATATGACCGTAATCGAGGAGGTGTCAAGAGATGGCAAAGTGTGATGTTTGTGGCAAGGGCGTTCATTTTGGAAATAACGTAAGCCATTCTAATAGAAAGTCAAGTGCTATTTGGAAGTCTAACGTTAAGAGTGTTAAATGCGTAGTTAATGGTGCAGCTAAGAAGATGCACGTTTGTACCAGCTGCTTAAAGTCTGGTGCTGTTGAAAGAGCATAATTGATTTTGCTACTAAAAGCCTGTTCGAAAGAACAGGCTTTTCTTTTTGCAACAAACATTTATTTAATAGAAATGTCAATCACATACAAGACACCAAAATCCAAGAACCAGCAGAATAATGATCAATACTACTGCACCAAAGGTACTGGAAATAAAAAGCATAAGCAACATACCGATCGCAACGAAAAAGGCGATCAGTCCTATCAACTGTTTAAGGGAATTCCTCATATACGATCTCTCATCGGTATACTTAGTATAATATATGCTTTTTATCGCAGAATATGTGATTATGCTTCTGTATCAGGGAAAGCAATATCCACTGCTTCTTCGTCGGAGATATCTTTACTGCTCTTCTTCTCTGTAAATTTATCAACCAGATCCGGCAGCATATCTAAAAGCTTCGTCATTGTATCCTGATTTTTAACACTGACCATCTTTGTAGTGCCGTTTTTGATAATGAGAACAGCGCTTGGAGACATTTTGCCGCCTAAGCCGCCTGCTCCGGATGCGGAATTTTTCTGCCCGTTAGCTCCTGTGCCTGCGCCAAAGCCAAAGCTTACATCCACTAACGGAACAATGATCGTATCACCAATCTGTGTGGGTTCGCCTACTACTGTTTTGGTAGATAAAGCAATATCCATTCCCTTTAACAAAGAGTCTACAACGCCTTCTATTTGATTCTTTTTGTCAGCCATTCTGATTTCCTCCGTTTTTCAAACTTTTCAATAATGGTCTTAATCTTTTATCCATTAATATTCTGCATACATTTAATAAAATCACAAATATCGTGATCCTGCCCTTACAATAAAAGTTTCCCTCCAATATGGCTTCTTCGAAATTAGGAACCAAATGAACATGCTTACCCCAAAAAGGCATCAGCATACAATAAAAGCCATATATTTTGCCGGTGGTATCCGGTGTATCAAATCCAAATTCTCCATTTATCTTCAATACTTTGGGACGAATACTTTTTAGTATCCGAAGCAGTCTGTTTACAAGATGGGAAAGAAACTGTTTCGTATTTTCCCTTTGTAATATATCCATGTAGTAAGAAATTTTATGCTCTGTTGCATTACCGGTATCCGGTGATGATTTCTTTCTGTTGGTATCTTTATTTTTGGTATCAGTCTTCTTATCCTTATTATCCTTAGAAAAGGTTTGTTGAGCGGATTTCAATCCGTCAATCCACAAAATACGGAAGGATATGACCGGTGCGGCAGGATATTCATATTCCAGACTGAATCTGATACTGTGCAGCAAAAAGGAAGCTTTCAAGGATACCTTCTTTTCTTTATCATCTATTGTGCCGGATCCTTTATAACGTATAGGCACAAATAATACAATGCATAATACAGCTGCTGCAAGAATCAACAGCACAAGAAACAGAATGCCTATGATTTTCAATAGTCCTAATAAATACGACAGCATTTTAATCTCCACAAAGATAAGCAATCAGATCAGCATCTTTTCTGGCAGCAACACATTCCTGCACAATCTGTTCAACCAAAGCTATGGCATCTGCCCTGCTTTTGGCGATCCCTATGATATAAGGGGGATGATCTGCATAGAATTTTTGTATCAGATATTTGGAATGATATATATCCAGCTGGTCGGACTTGTTTAAGGCTCGTGTGATCAGATACAGATCCGCCGAGACAGGATTTTTATTGAGCTTATCCTTTATTTTCTTTAAATCAAACGAATCAATACCTGAACCAAGATACAGATTCCAATGATACTGAACTTCTTTCATACCTTTTCCTTACACTACATATTCTTATGACAATGCTTGTTTATTATTTTACCACAAAGCCTTTAAAAAGAAAATGTATAAAGAAAAAAAGTCTGGACTAAGCCAAACTTTTTAATAGTATTTCTTACTTCCCCAAAGATTATTTTTCTTCAATTCCAAATATTCATTGTAAGCCTTCTCTAAAATCTGCTTTTCATTGGAGAATTTTAACAGATGGTAGGCTTCATGATATTTGTAAAAACCGGAATCTACAAAATACTCTTCCTTTTGTGGTTTGCTGTAATAACTGTCAGCCATCATTAAATACCAGTGGACATCCTTCTCAACCACATCCTCAGGCACAGTAAAAGAATATTCACTTTTACCGACATATTTAATAATAGACGCTTTCGCACCGGATTCCTCCAGAACTTCACGCAGAGCGGTGTCCTTAAATTCTTCTCCCTCTTCTAC
>CAYXQG010000252.1:0-2528 GCA_964467405.1 uncultured Acetatifactor sp.
CCCTATGACTGCAAGAGTAGATTCTCGTACAACTGCTAGACCTGGCGATGTTGTTAAATTCGCTATCGATGTTGAAAAGATTCACATTTTCGACAAAGAAACCGAGATGGTTATCACAAACTAGTCATTATATACAGAGGTGCTGGAAACAGTACCTCTGTTTTATTTAAAACGGAGGAAATATGTTAACAAGTCAGATTATTCAGACAAGTATAGATGAATTAAAAGCGATTACGAAGGTTGATTTATGTGTATATGATTTAATGGGTACTGTCCTGGCCAATACTGCAGAAATGTCCGATATAGACAGCTCCCTGATCCGCGGCTTCGTATCGTCTCCGGCGGACAGCCAGGTGATCGGCCCCAACCATCTGTTAAAAATATGGGATGAGGACGAGTTACTGTATGTGATCATTGCCAGGGGTAACTCAGATGATGCGTATATGATCGGTAAGATCGCAGTCTGCCAGATTCAGAACCTTGCTGTTGCATACAAGGAAAGATTTGACAGAAACAATTTCTTCCAGAATCTTTTGTTGGACAATCTGCTTTTGGTAGATATTTACAATCGCGCGAAGAAGCTGCATATTGAGGAATCCGTTCCGAGAGCTGTTTTTCTGGTAGAAGCGAAGATGGAAAAGGATGGTATTGTAACAGAGCTTTTAAAGGGCATGTATTCCAGCCAGGCGGGCGATTATATAACAGCCGTGGATGAAAGCAACGTGATCCTGATTAAAAAAGTGGAACCGGACAGCAGCAGAGAGGCTCTTATGAGCGTGGCAGATACCATTGTTGCAATGATGAATGCAGAAGCAATGCTGAATGTGCGGGTTGCGATCGGTACTGTTGTAAACGAATTGAAGGATGTGTCCAAGTCCTATAAGGAAGCAAAGATGGCATTAGAGGTGGGAAAAATTTTCTATGCGGAGAGAAATGTAAATGCCTACAGTGCATTGGGCATCGGCAGACTGATCTATCAGCTTCCGGTTAATTTGTGCAGAATCTTCCTGGATGAGATCTTTGGCGATCAGGGCGTGCTTGAGCTGGATGATGAAACATCCATGACCATTAATAAGTTCTTTGAGAACAATCTCATCGTATCAGAGACGGCAAGACAGCTCTTTGTACATCGCAATACCCTTGTATATCGAATCGAAAAATTACAAAAGAGTACCGGACTTGATCTGAGAAATTTTGATGATGCATTGACCTTTAAGATTGCCCTGATGGTATCTAATTATATGAAATATCTGGATGGGCTGGATAATTAGGTATAAAGCAGACAACCCCCTAATACATTAGAAGTACAAAGCTTTTGATGCGTTAGGGGGATTTTTGTGTTCTATGACAAAAAAATAAGATATGTACATGCCTATGAAGGGGAAGAAAAAATACAAAATGCAGGCTTTCTTCGTATGGAAGCCTGTGAAGAAAAGGTCTTTTTGGAGCTTCGGATTTCAAAGCTTCGCTCAACGGATAATGGTGTATGTCCGGTATTTCTCCTTGGAGGAGGGAAGGAGGAAGCCTTCGGAGAAATACATCTGGAGGGAGGCAGGGGATGCCTGGAGAAAAAGAATCTGCCACAGGATGATCTGGCAGGAGGCATAGGTTACGAACAATTGGAGCAGATCTATGTCAAAATGCCCGACAAAAGGGTCTTAAGATGTATGATATCCGAGGAAAAACTGCATGTTACATGGAAGGAACCCCCTGAACCGGAAAAGGAACCTATAGAGGGGGCTGCAATAGAGGTGTGTGCAGAGCAGACGGCGGGAGGCAGTTATGAAACAGAGGAACGAGCCCATAAGGTGGATAACAGGATCCCGGAGACGGCAGATAAATGGCAATATCTGCTGTCTGCTTATCCACACATCAGACCCTTTGAGGATGAGAGGGAGTATATATTGCTAAAACCGCAAGATCTGGTGATCCTGCCTGAAAAATACTTCGGACTGACAGGCAATAGCTTTCTGCTGCACGGATTTTGCAATTATGAGCATCTGATACTGAGTAAGGAAAGAAGGTATGGTGAAACAGTTTTTTATATAGGAGTGCCGGGGAATTTTTATCATAAAGAAAAGCAGGTTGCTGTCCTCTTTGGCTTTGAAAGCTTTGAAGGAAAAACAGAACCTGCCCGAAATGGTGATTTTGGATATTATATGATCGCTGTGGAGCTGTAGCTAGATACCTTCCAGATCAAAAGGGGGTATGAAGCTCTCCTTAGCAGTGTCGCCTTCCTGGATAAAGGCATTTTCGATGCCGAGCCGGAGGCAGAAATCAATGACTCTGTCATATTCTTCGGCGGTTACTTTGCGGTTCAGTTCCGGAATGTGACTGACCTGCGAAAGAGGAGTATATTGATTCATGATACTGATATAGATATTGTCACCAAAGGTTTCATAAAGATAGCGTATCACCTTTTTGGAATCTTTGACCTGTCCCGGCAGGATCAGATGACGGACGATCATGCCTCTTTCCAGCATCCCGTCAACATCCCTAAAACGGCAGCTGCCTACCTGGCGGTACAT
>CAYXQG010000253.1:0-2528 GCA_964467405.1 uncultured Acetatifactor sp.
AACCCACGACCCCTTCATTACGAGTGAAGTGCTCTACCAACTGAGCTATTTCAGCGCATATGATACTGAAACCAATACAGTATCATACAGATGATGTAACAAACCTTATTATATAGGCTTATCCTGTTTTTTGCAACACTTAAAATTCAAAATTATGTAAAAAATATCATCAAAAAAGACAATTTACAAAGCGTCCCTCATGAATACGGTTCCACAAAAGCTCACGGGCTTCTTCTCTGTTATAAACATCATAAGGTAATGCAGGGATCCGGTTTTCTTTGCCGGGTGCGAAACGATATGCACAAAATGGTCTGATATCAACCATTGTTTTTTCTCCCTTCCAGGTAAGTCCTTTGAAATATTGTATCAAAAATTGCTATACATCACAAGCGTAAGGTGTTAAAATAGACACATATTTACGGCATAGAATGCCTGATATAAAGAAATGAGGTGTATATATATGACAGATGAAAATCGCAAATTATTAGAGCGTATTAACGCATATTCTGAAAGTGTATTAGGTGACATTGATCCGCAGAAGGTTCCTGTTTCAGCACAGCTTGAAAAATTAAAGCCTGTTATGGAAGAAATCGCTGCAGAAAAGAATATGTCCTTAGAAGATGTTTTTATCCTTTACATGGATCTGCAGACTGAAGCTACCGTACTTTCCCAGAACAAATTAACAGAATCCTTACGTGATATCAATGCAGATGGCGGCATGCCTCTGTTGTTCCGTTAATAATCTGCTTATTTAAAAATCCCATTCCGGGATACTGAGCAATACTCAGATATCCTGTGAATGGGATTTTTGTTTATTTTACGACACGGACACGGAATACACCATCAATTGCACGAAGCTTCTCAATAATATCATCCGTAACAGGCTGTTCCAGATCCATCATGGTATAAGCAACCTCACCTCTTGACTTATTGAGCATGTCTGTAATATTGATGCCTGCATCACCAAACTGTGCTGCAAATTTTGTGATCATGTTGGCAATATTCTTATGGAAGATGGCAACACGGCCGGCCTTATTGCAAATACCCATGTCACAATTCGGATAATTTACACTGTTAACAATATTACCATTTTCCAGATAATTCATCATTTGATCAACAGCCATCTTTGCACAATTATCTTCCGCTTCTTCTGTGCTGGCACCCAAATGGGGGATAACAATGCATCCGGACTGTCCTGCTGTTATTGTATTTGGGAAATCCGTAACATATTTACGGATTTTCTTTGCTGCAATGCCCTTGAGAGCTTCCTGTTCATCTACCAGGAGATCTCTTGCAAAGTTTAACAGGATGACACCATCCTTCATTTTGTTGATCGCTTCTTTATTGATCATATGCTTTGTAGATTCCATCAATGGCACATGTATTGTGATAAAATCACATTTCTCATAAATCTCATCTACATTAAATACATGCTTAACATCCCTGCTTAAGCTCCATGCAGCATTTACGGAAACATAAGGATCGTAACCATATACCTCCATTCCGAAATGTCTGGCCAGGTTTGCTACTTTAACGCCGATTGCTCCCAAGCCGATAACACCAAGCTTCTTTCCCATTAATTCCGTACCGGCAAAATTTTTCTTTTCTTTTTCGGCAGTCTTTGCGATGGCATCATCCGTCTGATTATGTTTTACCCATTCAATACCGCCTACCACATCACGGGATGCCAAAAGCATTCCTGCGATAACTAACTCCTTTACGGCATTTGCATTAGCACCAGGGGTATTGAATACAACAATGCCCTTCTCTGCACATCTGTCAAGGGGAATGTTGTTGGTACCTGCACCTGCTCTTGCTACTGCTAAAAGACGGTCTGAAAGCTCCATCTCATGCATGGAAGCACTTCTTACTAAAATGGCCTCTGCTTCTTCTACATTTGGATTGATCTTATAGTCAGTTGTCAGATTCTCAAGTCCGACCTTTGAGATTGGATTTAAACAATTCACCTGGTACATAATTATGCATTTTCCTCCTCAAACTTCTTCATGAATGCTACAAGCTTCTCTACGCCTTCTATAGGCATGGCATTATAAATGCTTGCTCTCATTCCGCCTACACTTCTGTGGCCCTTTAAATTCTCAAATCCTGCTTCTTTTGCTTCCTTGACAAATTTTGCATCCAGCTCTTCATTGCCGGTTACAAAGGGAACATTCATCAGGGATCTGTCCTCTTTGCGGACAGTACCCTTAAAAAGCTTGCTTTCATCCAGGAAATCATAAAGGATCTTTGCTTTCTTTTCATTATATTCCTTCATAGCCTCCAGGCCGCCCTGCTTCTTCAGCCATTTAAAGACCTTACCGCAGATATAAATACCATATGCCGGCGGAGTATTGTAAAGAGAGGCATTGTCTGCATGGATCTTATACTTCAGCATGGTAGGTGTACCCGGTAAGGTATCTTCTGTGATCAGATCCTCACGGATGATCACAATAACTACACCTGCAGGTCCAATATTCTTCTGTACGCCGCCATAAATAATACCATACTTTGTAACATCTACCGGCTCT
>CAYXQG010000254.1:0-2502 GCA_964467405.1 uncultured Acetatifactor sp.
AGCTACCCACTTCCGACTGGTGGAAATTCCTGAAGTAAATGAGGTAGTAGGTAAGATCAATACGCTCCTTGACAATATGGTACAGGATGCTGAAGGCAGTTGGAAATTCAGCGCTGCAGGACTGACAGGATCTGCAGCACCGGGTAATGCGGATGACAATCAGGGTAATTATAGTGACAATTATCAACAGCCGTTTATGGATAACTACGACCAGGCACAGGCATATCGTAGGGAACAGCAGCTGTTAGCCCGCAAGATCAGAGAATTGTATGCGAAGCTGACACCGGCGGAGCAACGTTATGTATGGCGCTATGAGATCATAGACAGCAATGGAAATAATGAAAAGGATTTAAAATGGCTGTGGGATGAAGTGAAGGTGGTGACACCGAACAGTCCTTCCGGTGTTAAGGTAGAGTTGTTTAACTATGATGAATCCGTCAATAATACCGGTCTTGCTTTCGGAAGAGGAGACAAGAGTACGGAAGGCGGAGGCAAAGGCTCTTATAACGATCCCAAGGGCTTTACCTTCTATCATAAGGTAATGTTCGACGAATATACCATGATGGACAGGGGTCGTGATGAGTATAGAACTGATGGAGGATCTGGTGGTACACTTGGTTCCGATGATAAAGCATTAGATATGGATCCTAAGCTGGATGAAGATGGTTATCCGGTGGTAACAGGTGGTGCAAATGCGGCAAATGAGTTTAAAACAGATAATAACGGTGGCACAGGTTCTCTGAAATATCTGTTTGATCCGGAGGGAAAATATCATGTTGCTACCATGACGGATGGCGGCGGTCTTTTCCAGAAGGATGATGAGGGCTACTATTACTACTATGCAAATCAGAATGCTGCATATTACAGTGGTACGGTAGGACCTGTTGATACAGATGGTGATGGCATTGCGGATAAGACGAAAGTGGAAGACGGCGGACACTTTATCCTGTATGATACAGTCATCCGTCCCATGTATGTGCATGGATATCAGCCGGCAAATGTAAATGACGTATACAATTTCCTGCCCTTTAATAATCCTTATGATGATCTCATCTTTGATGAGCCGAATACCATTCCTTCCAATACGGTAAAAGTTGCAAATAAGGATGAGAACGGAAAAGACAGAGTAAATACGAACAATAAGCCGTATATAGGTGCTGCAGATAATAAGGCCAATATAGCACGAAGCGGTTACTTAAATGAACGTGTGGATCTGTGGTTTGGTATGACCATTGAATTAGAGTTCCTGATGCCGGAAAACGGACAGCTGTATTATTACAATGAGAACAATGAGCTGGATCATATAGAGGATATGCTCTTTGACTTCTATGGTGATGATGACGTCTGGGTTTACATAGACGATCAGCTGGTACTGGATATCGGCGGTGTACATGGTGCAGAAAAGGGAAATATTAACTTCCATACAGGTGCTGTTTATTATGAGGACAGTTCAAGCGAGCCTGTCAATACCACTCTTGCCGAAATCTTTAAGGGTTCCGGTGTAGAGCTGGAAGGTGATACCTTTGCAGACTATACAAGACATACCTTGAAATTCTTCTATATGGAGCGAGGCGGTAACGTTTCCTACTGCGGTTTGAAATTCAACATGCCTACCCTGCCTGTTAACTACCTGATGGTAGATAAGCAGCTGGCAGAATTAGTAGATGGAAAAGTTATTGACGCAGATGTGATCGGAGATAAGTATTATACCTTCCGTGTGGTTCAGGCCAATGCGGAGGAAAAGCCCATTGATAAAGACGGCAATGTAACGGATAAGGTAGAAGATATGGTTCCCTTCTTTGAGCCATATGCAAGCTTTGAAGTTTATCGAGGCGGTGCGCCTACCGGTATCGTGGGTAAGACCAGCGAGGATGGTTTCTTCTCTGTGAAGGCAGGATACCAGGCAGTATTCAGTGATATGCTGAATCACAGAAGAGATGAGACAAAGACGCATTATGTGGTACAGGAGATTCTCTTTGATGGTGATATGGAGCAGTTAGAGTATATTACCTACAAGGTTTCCACCTTGGGAGATGGTAGCGGTACACAGAAGGAATTCCAGCCGGAGATTAAGAGAGAGGATCTCGGTATCTTCATGGGAGAAAAGATTTCCGGTGCTGCCTATACCAATGGTGTGGATGCAGGTGAAAGCAGCAGCATCAGGTTCACCAATGTTCTGAAAGCACCTGACAGTAAGCTTGCGATCATCAAGAAGCTGGGTGAAGGCGTGGATGAGAGTCAGTATGAGGATACAGAATTTACCATCAAGCTGGAATTTGGTGATTATGCTATCATGGAGACAGCAGAGAGTACAGAGGATCGGCCGGAAGTGGAACGTGCCATGATCTACAGCCCTGTTGCACAGGGTACTCCTTATGAGCTCTATGATAAGGACGGCAATATCATCAATGCGGAGAATGGTAATGATTTCTGGGAAGTAGCCTCTACGGACGGTACCATTACCTTAAAGCCCGGTCAGAAGGCGGTCTTTGACGGAATTGT
>CAYXQG010000255.1:0-2491 GCA_964467405.1 uncultured Acetatifactor sp.
GCAGCAATTGCTGCAGCAGATGCAGGCGCCGAGGTCGTTTTGTATGAACATAATGAAAAGCTTGGTAAAAAGCTGTTTATCACAGGAAAGGGCAGATGTAATGTAACAAATGCTGGTGACATGGAGAATTTGTTTGCCAATGTTATGACCAATGACAAATTTCTTTACAGTGCCTTTTATACATTTGATAACCATGCTGTTATGGATTTTGTTGAGCAGGCAGGCTGTCCGTTAAAGGTAGAACGGGGAGATCGTGTATTCCCGGTCAGTGATCACTCATCGGATATTATTGCAGCATTTCAAAGACAGCTTCGCAGCCGGAATGTAAAAATAGAATTGAACTGTGGTGTGAAAGAGATACTTTACAGGCAGGAAGATGACATGACCATTGCGGAAGGGGTACTTTTGGAAAATGGAAAGTGCATGAAAGCAGACAGCGTCATTGTCGCTACCGGAGGTATTTCCTATGCCTCCACAGGATCCACCGGAGATGGATATGATTTTGCCCAAAAGGCAGGTCACAGGATAACGGAGCGGAAGCCTTCCCTGGTGCCTTTTAATATCAAGGAGGACTGGTGTAAGGATGCCATGGGTGTTTCCCTGAAAAATGTTACTTTACGTCTGGTATGCGGAAAAAAAGAAATCTACAATGGTTTTGGAGAGATGTTGATCACCCATTTTGGCATCAGCGGTCCTTTGGTATTAAGTGCCAGCAGCTATTATGTAAGTAAAGCAAAGGGAGAAACTTGTGCCTATATAGATCTTAAGCCGGCATTAACAGCAGAACAGCTGGATAAGCGTGTGCTCAGGGATTTTGAAGAGAATAAGAACAAGCAGTTTAAAAATGCATTAAATCATTTATTCCCTATGAAATTAATACCGGTTATGATAAAATTATCGGGGATTGATCCTGATAAAAAGGTTAATGAGATTACCAAGGAAGAGCGCAAGGCCTTTGTTGATCTGATCAAGAACGTGCCTATGACGATTGCCGGAGTAAGGGATTTTAAGGAAGCAATCATCACGAAAGGCGGTGTCCATGTAAAAGAGGTAAATCCTTCCACCATGGAATCCAAGAAAGCAATAGGACTGTACTTTGCGGGAGAGGTGCTGGATCTGGATGCATTGACCGGAGGCTACAACCTTCAGATCGCATGGTCCACAGGTTATCTGGCAGGACAAAATGCGGCGCAGTAAGTAAGCTGCCAATGCTTTTCATGGCAGACCAAAGGAATGGAGGATATTCCGAATAAAAACAAAAGGATGGTAAGGACATGAGTTTTAATATAGCAATAGACGGACCGGCAGGCGCCGGCAAAAGTACCATAGCAAAGCTTGTTGCCGGAAAAATGAACCTGATCTATGTTGATACCGGTGCAATGTATCGTGCTATGGCTCTTCATATGCTGAACAAAGGGATAGATATTGAAGATGATGAGGCAGTGGCTGCAGAATGTGTAAATGCAGACATTACGATCAAATATGAAGATGGTATCCAGGTAGTATACTTAAATGGTGAAAATGTCAATGCTTTTTTGCGTACAGAGAAAGTTGGCAATGCAGCATCCAGGACAAGTGTGCTTTCACCGGTGCGCGCCCGTCTGTTGGAGCTTCAGCAGGATTTGGCAAAAAACAGTGATTGCATTATGGATGGACGTGATATCGGAACCTGTGTGCTTCCTCGTGCAGATGTAAAGATCTATCTGACAGCCAGCAGCGTAGTTCGTGCCAAAAGAAGATATGATGAGCTGACGGCAAAGGGAGAGAAATGTGATATTGAAAAAATCCGGGCAGACATTGAGGAAAGAGATTATCGCGATATGAACCGTCAGATATCTCCCTTGAAGCAGGCAGAGGATGCAATACTTGTGGACAGTTCTGATATGACAATAGAGGAAGTGGCAGAGAAAATCATTTCTGTTTGCAATTCCAAAAAGGACTTATAAGCACAGGGAGAGAATATGGAGATCAGATTGGCAAAGAGTGCAGGCTTCTGTTTTGGTGTAAAGCGTGCAGTGGATAAGGTGTACGAGCAGATAGAGACGGGAAAGAAGATATATACCTATGGTCCTATTATTCACAATGAAGAGGTGGTAAGGGATCTGGAAGAAAAGGGAGTTAGTGTTATACCGGACAAGGAGACGCTGCAGCTGCTTAAGGAAGGTACAGTGATCATTCGTTCCCATGGTGTGGCAAAGGAAATTTATGATATATTAGAAGAAAACCACTTGGAATGTGTGGATGCTACCTGTCCTTTTGTAAAGAGGATACACAATACCGTTCAAAAAGAAGGAATGGCCGGAAAACACATTATTATCGTAGGAAATCCCGGACACCCGGAGGTGGAAGGAATCGTAGGATGGTGTGTAGGGCCTGCAGAGATCATTGAAACGGAAGAAGAGGCAGAAAATTACAGCCTGACGGAGGATATGGAGGTCTGTATTGTTTCACAGACGACATTTAATTACAATAAATTTCAACATATAGTTGC
>CAYXQG010000256.1:0-2485 GCA_964467405.1 uncultured Acetatifactor sp.
ATCAGATCACCGATTCCCGTTAAACCAAAGAATGTCTCTGACTTACCTCCCATAGCTACACCCAGGCGTGCAATCTCAGCAATACCTCTGGTGATCAATGCAGCCTTTGTATTATCTCCGTATCCGAGTCCGTCAGCAATGCCTGCCGCCAAAGCAACTACATTTTTCAGGGAGCCTCCTAATTCAATACCAAGAACATCCGAATTGATATATACACGAAATACATCATTCATAAAAAATCCTCTGATGTATTCTGCTGTAGATTTCTTTTTGGCACCTACAACGATGGTGGTAGGAATTCCTCTGCCCACCTCCTCTGCATGAGAAGGACCGGACATAACTGCCACATCTGCCTGGGGAATTTCCTGCTCCAGGATTTCTGACAGTGTCATATCAGTATTCTCTTCAATTCCCTTGGCAACATTTACAATCACCTGCCCCGGTGCTACAAGCTTAGAAAAACGATGTGCTGTCTCCCTGGTATATGCACTTGCTACTGCCATTACCAGAAGATCCTTTCCTTCCACAGCTTCCCTGTCATCCATGGTAAATACCATATCCTCAGCCAGCTTCACACCTTCCAGAGCAGTATGCTCATGATGAGTCTTAAGCATATCTATTTCTTTTTCCAATTTAGACCATATGGTAATCTGATGTCCGTTCTTGTGTAACAAAACAGCCAGCGCGATTCCCCAGCTTCCGCCGCCGATAATACCAATCTGTGCCATGGTATGCCTCCTTACTCCTTATTCTTTCTGAATAAATAAGTTTTTCTCTCTTCTCCGTGAAGAAGACGGATAATATTCTCCTTATGCTTCCAAAAAGCCATTATGGCTAAGCCAAATCCCACTACATACATTTCATAAATATGAGTCTGACTCATTCCTTCGAAAAATCCGCATTGTCCGCAAATGATCAATTCTGTCATAAAACCCACATATACAAGCAGTGATCCTACAGATACATAATGTGTCACAACAAAGACACCGAAAAACAAAATGATTCCAACCGGCCAAAAAATCGGATGAAAACCGGCAATCAATCCTGCCGTTGCAGCAATTCCCTTTCCACCTTTAAAATTCATATAAAAGGGGAAATTATGTCCCAGAATCGTACCGGCTGCAGTATACAGACAAAGCAAATAGATCATGTCACTGTAGTTGCTTGTAAATAGCAACCTGACCAGTAAAATCGCCAAAACACATTTGAAAAAATCACCGGCAAAAACAATCAGCCCCGCCTTGGTACCCAATACTCTTAATGCATTCGTTGTTCCGGAGTTGCCGCTTCCATGCTGACGAATATCAATTCCCTTTGCCTTACCATAAAAGTATGCTGTCTGAAACAAACCAAATGCATAACCAATGAGTAAACAAACCAAACGTATCATTATTGTTCCTTTTCCTTTCGCTCACGTATAATAAAATGAAGCGGCGTTCCTTTAAATCCAAAGGTGTCGCGGATCTGGTTTTCAATATATCTTGTATAAGAAAAATGCATTAATTCCTTATCATTTACAAATATAACAAAGGTAGGCGGTTTTACAGATACCTGTGTTATATAATAGAGACGCAGTCTTTTGCCCTTATCAGAAGGCGGCTGCTGCATGGCAACAGCTTCGGCCATGATTTCATTCAATACGCCGGTTGCTACACGCATTGCATGATTTTCGCTTACCATATCAATGGTCTCAAACAGCTTAGGCAGACGCTGTCCTGTCTTTGCAGAAATAAATAACATCTCCGCATAAGGCATATAGGACAATGTATTTCTCACCTTTTCCGTAAAACGATAAATGGTCTTATCATCCTTTTCAATGGCATCCCATTTGTTCACAGCGATAATAACTGCCTTTCCTCTGTCATGTGCAATACCTGCGATCTTGGCATCCTGCTCTGTAACACCCTCAGAGGCATCAATGACCATCACTACAACATCAGCACGCTCCACGGCACTGACAGTACGTACGATCATGAAATGCTCTAATTCTTCCTTGACCTTATTTTTACGGCGAAGACCTGCCGTATCAATAAAGATATATTCCTTACCGTTATAAGTTACCTCTGTATCCACTGCATCACGAGTGGTTCCGGCAATATCCGAAACAATCAGACGGTTCTCTCCAAGAAGCTTATTGATAATGGAAGATTTTCCTACATTGGGCTTTCCGACGATGGCAACACGGATTCTGTCATCCTCCTCTTCCTCCTCATCAGATTCCGGGAAATATTCAGAAACAACCTCTAACATATCACCGATGCCAAGTCGGTTTGCTGCAGAAATAGGGTGAGGATCGCCAATACCGAGATTGTAAAACTCATATACATCAGCCATGTATTTTTCAAAGCTGTCCACCTTATTTACTACCAGAACAACGGGCTTGTGACTGCGGCGAAGCATGTCCGCAACCTTAGCATCTGCATCCTGAAGTCCCTGCTTCACATCCACCAAAAAGATGATCACATCTGCAGTCTCCATTGCAATC
>CAYXQG010000257.1:0-2479 GCA_964467405.1 uncultured Acetatifactor sp.
GACTGGAAATATGGTGATAAGGTGTCTGCAAATATTTATTATTCAGAAGAATTATCCCATAGGATCTATGCCTCCTGTGATGCATTCTTAATGCCTTCCCTGTTTGAGCCATGCGGTCTCAGCCAGTTGATGGCGTTGCGTTACGGTACAGTTCCGATTGTCCGTGAAACAGGTGGATTAAAGGATACGGTAGAACCATATAATGAATACGAAGGAACCGGAACCGGTTTTAGCTTTACAAATTATAATGCACATGAGATGTTAGCAACGATCCGTCTTGCTGAAAAGATTTATTATAATAAGAAGCGTGAATGGAATAAGATTGTGGATCGCGCAATGGCAGCTGATTTTTCGTGGGATGTATCGGCCAATAAATATCAGGAGATGTATGACTGGCTAATCGGTTAAGGAAACGGACACATATGAGTAGTAAGAAACAAAACAATTTTATCCTGCAGGCGGGCATTTTAGCCGCTGCAGGATTTATTAGCAGAATCATAGGACTTTTATATGTCAGCCCTGTAGCTGCTATTATAGGTACGGTGGGGCTGGGGTATTATTCCTCAGCCTATAATTATTATACGATAGTGCTGTTGATTTCTTCATACAGCATACCATCTGCGATCTCAAAGGTGATCGCTCAGAAATTATCCCTGAAAGAGTATCGGAACGCGCACAGAATATTTTTGTGTTCCCTGTATTATGTATTGGCAGTGGGATTGATCGCGAGTATGGTGCTGTATTTTGGTGCGGGCTTTTTTGTAGAGTCGGAGTCAGTGATTCCTGTACTTAGGGTATTTGCACCTACTGTCTTTCTGTATGGTGTACTGGGAGTTTTGCGAGGATACTTCCAGGCACACAAGAGTATGGTACAGACATCGGTATCCCAGATCCTGGAACAGATAGTAAATGCTGTGGTCAGTGTTGCAGCTGCATATGGTTTCGTACAGTTGGCGCAGAAAGCGGCAGAAAAAAGCGGAACTGATAACAGTGCAGTATATGGCGCTATGGGAAGTGCCTTAGGCACAGGAGCCGGTGTTCTGGCAGCGCTTCTTTTCATGGCAGGTATTTATGCACTGAACAGGGGGATTATACAGAAACGTATTCAGCGTGACCGAACAGGGAAGGTGGATTCTTACAGGGAAATCAGTAATATGATCGCAAGGGTGGTGCTTCCGTTTATTTTAAGTACGGCTGCTTACAATTTGAGTGCATCCTTAAATAATAAGATCTATACCGGTATTATGATTCGCTTTAAACAGGTAGAGGAGGTTCTGGTCTACAACGACTACGGCATTTTTAATGGCGAGGCAACCAAAATTTCCAATATTCCCATTGCCTTTGCTTCTGCCATGGCTGCGGCAATTATACCTACCGTAGCGCAATTGGTGGCAAAGGAGGATAAGGAAGGTGCAAAGGAGAAGATTTATCAGGCGGTTAAGACCATCATGATCGTTTCTATCCCTTCTGCAGTAGGCTTATTTGTGCTGGCAGGACCGGTGATCAGACTGCTGTTTCCGGCAGAAGCCAATATGGAGCTTGCAGCAGGTACCTTGATGGCATTGGCTGTCTCAGTAGTATTCTATGCATTATCTACTTTGAACAGCTCCATATTGCAAGGTATTGGCAAAGTAAATACACCAATTATCAATGCAGTGATATCTTTGGTTCTGCAGACCGCTGTATTAGTACCATTGTTGCTCTTCAGTGATTTGAACGTATATGCATTGGTTATCGCAAGTATTGTTTATTCAGCTTCGATGTGCGTATTAAATCAAATAGCAGTCCGCAAGGCCTTGGGATATAAGCAGGAGATGTTTACCACCTTTTTCATGCCTGGACTTGCATCTGTATTTATGGGAGCAATTGCCTGGGCAACATATGAGGTGCTGTATATGCTGACAAAATCAAATATCATTTCTCTGGTACCTTCCGTAGGTATTGCAGTAGTTGTTTATTTTATCTTGCTGATACTATTCAAAGGAGTTAGTGAGGAAGAACTTAAAGCTATGCCCAAAGGATATCTGTTGGTAGGAATTGCAAAGAAATGTAAGTTGATGAGATGATGTGAATATGGAAGAAAAAGTGAATGAAGCAATATGTAGGTTGAGGAAAGAGAAAAATTTAATTCAAAAGGAGCTTGCAGAATTACTTCATGTGTCGCCCTCTACAATCTCTAAATGGGAGAGGGGGGTGCGGACATTTTCTTGGTCTGGCTGCATAACCAGTCCAAGAAAATGTCCGCCCCCCCTCTCTTTATCCCGCAAAAAAATACTGCTGCTTTATGAAAAGCATTCACCGGAAGATTTGCTGGAAAAGTTTAAAAGAAGAAAAGACAAATATGTTATTGAAGATGTGATTTTTGTCGATTCAGAAATGCAGAAATTGGAAGAACAGATCCTAAAATATGATTACGTTTTGTTTGATGATGTGTCTTCTGAAAAAAGAAACGAATTGCTTAAATTTTGCTATATGAATA
>CAYXQG010000258.1:0-2454 GCA_964467405.1 uncultured Acetatifactor sp.
ACCAATACCCTTCTCTTCCAAATATGCAATGATCTTCTCCTTTGCTTCTGCCACGGAAAGACCGTTTAAGAAGTCGGAGTTTACCAATGTACCGGTTGCTACATCTGCATAACACTTTTCTTCCACACTTACATCACTGCCGGATACTACTTCAATAATAGGCATATTGAATTTCTTTGCAAATTCCCAGTCTCTTTCATCATGTGCAGGAACTGCCATGATTGCACCTGTACCATAAGTCATCAGTACATAGTCAGAGATCCATACAGGGATTTCCTTGCCATTTACCGGATTGACCGCAGTGATACCCTGAATCATAACACCGGTCTTATCCTTTGCAAGCTCTGTACGTTCGAAATCGGACTTTTTAGAAGCCATTTCACGATAGGCTACTATTTCATCCCAGTTTGTAATTTCATCCTTATATTTGTCAATTACAGGATGCTCCGGAGATACTACCATGTAGGTAACACCAAAAAGAGTATCCGGTCTGGTTGTATAAATACGGAGCTTATCTTCCTTACCTGCAAGTGCAAAGTCAACCTCAGCACCCTGGCTCTTACCGATCCAGTTTTTCTGCGAAACCTTGACTCTCTCAATATAGTCTACGCCATCCAGTCCCTCTATCAGCTTATCTGCATATTCTGTGATCTTTAACATCCACTGGCTCTTTACCTTACGGACAACCTCAGAACCACAGCGTTCACAAACACCGTTTACAACCTCTTCATTTGCAAGGCCAACCTTACAGGAGGTACACCAGTTAATAGGCATCTCTGTTTTGTATGCAAGGCCTGCCTTAAACAATTTTAAGAAGATCCACTGAGTCCACTTATAATATCCTTCGTCAGTTGTATTGATCTCTCTGTCCCAGTCAAAGGAATAGCCCAGGGAATGCAGCTGATTTTTGAATCTTGCTACATTATTCCTGGTAACGATCTTGGGATGAATGTGATTCTTGATCGCATAATTTTCTGTAGGAAGACCAAATGCATCCCAGCCCATGGGATAAAGTACATTATATCCCTGCATTCTTCTCTTACGCGCTACAATATCAAGTGCCGTATAAGGTCTCGGATGACCTACATGAAGTCCCTGTCCTGAAGGATAAGGGAACTCTACCAGACAGTAATATTTAGGCTTACTGTAGTCATTTGAAGTAGCAAATGCTTTTTCATTGTCCCAAATGCTCTGCCACTTCTGTTCTACCTCTTTGTGATTATAAGGTATTGCCATAATTTCCTCTCTTTCCGCCGGTCAGATACCGGCTCATAACTTTCAGGCCTTTGCCAGATAATAAAAACAGCCCTTTCGTAATCTAGAGACGAAAGGGCTTACAATCCGTGGTACCACTCTAGTTCGCACTTATCTGAAGCTTTAAAATACATACTGCACCTTCCGCTTCTTCCAAGCAACGCACTTTAAGACTCTGTAACGGGAGAACCCGCCTCATACTACTCTGCAATCTCTTATCAGATCCTGCATTTCCCACAAGGGACTCAAAGGGGAGTTGGGAACCTGCCGTTGTCACCTCACACCAACCGGTGACTCTCTGAAAACTTAGAATTCTTACTATTCCTTCTCACAGTCATTATCTATTGAAACTTAAAATATTGTATCTGCTTTTTGAGAAGATGTCAAGTACCAAACGGTTTCATGGTCAAACTTTACCTTCTCTCCCGTTCATTCTTTTTCTCCTTCTAAAAAGGAGTGATGCACATGCACCACTCCTTATGTTACACATTAAATGCTTTCATTTCCTTCTGCAACCTTTGATGCTCTTGCTGCTACTTCCTTCTCCTGCACATCACTGGGTGCCTGCTCATATCTTACAAATTCATAAGCATAATCACCACGTCCGCCTGTCATGGAACGAAGATCTGTACAATAACCAAACAGTGAGCTCATAGGAACTTCTGCTTCTACTACCTGCTTTCCGCCCGG
This sequence comes from uncultured Acetatifactor sp., assembly GCA_964467405.1. GTDB lineage: Bacteria > Bacillota > Clostridia > Lachnospirales > Lachnospiraceae > Acetatifactor. The sequence continues at coordinate 1,945 of CAYXQG010000258.1, forward strand.
CAGAGGATTCATACCAAGTACACGACCACGTCTCTTATTCAGATCGCCCATTACATCACCTGTATAAGAATCAGGAACGGTTACCTTGATACTTGCAATCGGCTCTAATAATACCGGATGTGCTTCCATAAAGCCCTTCTTGAAGGCCTGGATCGTAGCCATCTTAAATGCCATTTCAGAAGAATCAACAGGATGGTAAGAACCGTCATATAAAACCGCCTTAACTCCTACTACGGGATAAGCAGCTAACGGACCTCTTTCTACAGATTCCTGTAAGCCCTTTTCAACTGCCGGGAAGTAGTTCTTCGGTACTGCACCACCTACTACAACCTGTTCAAACTCATATGGTACTTCCATATTGTCTGCAGGACTAAAGCGCATCTTTACATGACCATACTGTCCATGTCCGCCGGACTGTTTCTTATATTTTGCTTCTACATCGGAATTCTTCTTGATTGTCTCACGATACGCAATCTTAGGCTTTGATAATTCAATTTCAACCTTATATTC
>CAYXQG010000259.1:0-2449 GCA_964467405.1 uncultured Acetatifactor sp.
CATCGCAGGTGGTCCCGCTCGTATCGTTTGTGAGCTTGCAGGTATCAAGAATATCCGTACAAAATCTTTAGGCTCTAACAACAAGCAGAACGTAGTTCTTGCTACAATCGCCGGTTTGAGCCAGTTAAAAGCTCCTGAAGAAGTAGCAAAGAACCGTGGTAAATCTGTAGACGAGATTTTTGCTTAATAGCGATATAGCTAAACTGAAAGGAGAATTACAATGGCAAATAGTGAAAAAATGTTGAAAATCACTTTGGTTAAGTCCACAATCGGCGCTGTACCAAAGAACAAAGCAACAGTTGAATCTATGGGACTTAGAAAGTTAAATAAGTCTGTTATCCTTCCTGACAATGCAGCTACCAGAGGTCAGATTCGTCAGGTAAGTCATTTATTAAAAGTAGAAGAAGTTTAATCAGATAAGGAGGTGTCACAATGGAATTATCCAATTTAAGACCTGCAGAAGGCTCAAAGCAGAGTGATAATTTTAGAAGAGGTCGTGGACACGGTTCAGGTAACGGTAAAACCGCTGGTAAGGGACACAAGGGTCAGAAGGCTCGTTCAGGCGCACCAAGACCTGGATTTGAAGGTGGTCAGATGCCATTATACAGACGTCTTCCTAAGAGAGGTTTCAAGAACAGAAACACTAAGGAAATCGTTGCAATTAATCTGTCAGCATTAGAGTGCTTCGATAACGATGCTACTGTTGACGTAAATGCATTAGTTGAAGCTGGTATTGTAAAGAACCCCAGAGATGGTGTTAAGATACTTGGAAATGGAGAACTTACCAAAAAGCTCAATGTTAAGGTAGATGCTTTCAGTGCATCTGCAAAGGAAAAGATTGAAGCACTTGGTGGAACTGCAGAGGTGATGTAATGTTTACAACACTTAAGAATGCATTTAAAATCAAAGATATCAGAAATAAACTTTTATTTACACTGGCAATGTTGGTTGTGATCCGTCTTGGATCACAGCTTCCTGTGCCGGGAGTTAATAGAAATTATTTTTCATTATGGTTTGCTGCTCAGACAGGCGATGCATTTAATTTCTTTGATGCAATTACCGGTGGTTCATTTATGAACATGTCCATTCTTGCGTTGAATATCAGTCCTTATATTACTTCATCCATTATTATGCAGCTTTTGACAATTGCAATTCCTGCTTTGGAAGAAATGCAGAAGGATGGAGAGGATGGACGTAAGAAGATTGCTTCCATCACAAGATATGTCACAATTGCATTAGCATTGATTCAGTCTACTGCAATGGCAGTTGGTTTTGGTAACCAGGGTCTTTTAAACGAGTACAATGCAATCAACATCATTACTTGTGTTGTTGCACTTACTGCAGGTAGTGCATTCCTGATGTGGATCGGTGAGCAGATCACAGAGCACGGTGTGGGAAATGGTATTTCCATCGTATTGGTAATCAATATTATTTCCAGCCTTCCTCAGGATTTATCCCTGTTGTTTGAACAGTTTGTATTCGGTAAGGCACCGGCTACAGCAATTCTTGCAGCAGCAATCATTATTGCTATCATTATCCTGATGGTAGTATTAGTAATTATTTTGAACGCAGGAGTTCGTAAGATTCCTGTACAGTATGCTAAGAAGGTTCAGGGCAGAAAGATGGTTGGCGGTCAGACCTCCAACATCCCATTAAAGGTTAATACCGCGGGTGTTATTCCTGTCATCTTTGCTTCCTCTATCCTGCAGACTCCACTGGTACTCTGTAGCTTATTCGGATATCAGGGTGAAGGCTTCTGGGGTGAAGTTTTAAAATGTCTGAACTCTAATTATTGGTGTGATCCGAGCAATCTGGTTTACTCAATCGGTTTGATCGTATACATTTTATTAACAATTTTCTTTGCTTACTTCTATACATCAATTACCTTCAATCCTATGATGGTTGCTGATAATATGAAGAAACAGGGTGGATTTATTCCCGGTATCAGACCTGGAAAGCCTACCAGTGATTATTTAAGCAAGGTACTTAATTATATTGTATTTATCGGTGTTATCGGTCTGATCATTATTGCAGTGCTGCCATTCATTTTCAATGGTATCTTCAATGCAAGTGTATCGTTTGCCGGAACAAGTCTTATCATCGTGGTAAGCGTTGTTCTTGAGACCGTAAAACAGGTTGAATCACAGATGCTGGTTCGTAACTATAAAGGTTTCTTAAATGACTAATAAAAGATCCGAATGATGAAAATCATTCGGATTTTTTATATTTGATATTGCAATCCTTGACGGAAGAAGTTACAATAGGAGTGTTAAAATAAAGTAAGTATGCGTTAATTCTTTTTAAAGAGATTAATGGGAGGTTTTCAAATGAAAATAATTATGTTAGGTGCACCCGGAGCAGGAAAGGGTACACAGGCTAAGATGATTGCAGATAAGTATCAGATCCCGCACATTTCCACAGGAGATATTTTCAGAGCAAATATCAAGAA
>CAYXQG010000260.1:0-2431 GCA_964467405.1 uncultured Acetatifactor sp.
CAAGTATTTTAATCCCGATACGGAAGTACATGTTACATTAAGTGTGGAAAAGGAGAGGCAGAAAATTGAAGTGACCATACCTGTGAGAGGAAGTATCATCCGCTCTGAACAGGTAAGCAGCGATATGTATGTATCCATCGATCTGGTGGAGGAAGTGATAGAAAGACAGTTAAAGAAGTATAAAAATAAGATCATTGATAAGAAACAGAATGTCAGCTCCTTCAGTCAGGCCTTCGTGGAGATCGAGGAAGCACCGGACGAGGAAATCAAGATTGCCCGTACCAAGAAATTTGATATTAAGCCCATGTATCCTGAAGATGCATGCATCCAGATGGAGCTTTTAGGACACAGCTTTTATGTATTCTGCAATGCGGAAACAGATCAGGTGAATGTGGTTTACAAGAGAAAGGGCGACACCTACGGATTGATTGAGCCGGAGGATTGATGGAAGAATAGCAATTTGGTAAGGAATATAGGATAAGACCTCATCTGCAGATGTGCAGATGAGGTTCTTTTATTGCCGGAAAGCTGAAAAAGGATATGATCTCAGACGTGCTTTGGCAGAAGCAGGAAGGAAAAAATAATAAAAGTCTGTTATTTTTTTGACAAAAGGCATTGCAATATGGGAATGACTATGTTAAAATAATAACGGTTAGCAATGACAAAAAAATAACAAACATTGCAGAGCAATTATTTTGACTCCCTTTCGGGGTCAAAGGAGAACATATTAACATATTTTAAAGAAGAAAACAGTTGGAGGAAATTGAAATGGCAAAGAAAGTAGTTTTAGCAGGCGCTTGCCGTACAGCAATCGGAACTATGGGCGGCTCCCTCAGCACCACACCGGCAGCTGAGTTAGGTGCAATCGTTATTAAAGAAGCTTTAAACAGAGCAGGCGTAGCTCCGGAGCAGGTTGATCAGGTATATATGGGATGTGTTATCCAGGCAGGACAGGGTCAGAACGTAGCTCGTCAGGCATCTATCAAGGCCGGTCTTCCTATTGAAGTACCTGCAGTTACCATGAATGTCGTATGCGGTTCCGGTCTTAACTGTGTTAACCAGGCTGCTCAGATGATCATGGCAGGCGATGCAGATATCGTTGTAGCAGGCGGTATGGAAAACATGTCCATGGCTCCTTATGCTATGCCTCAGGCACGTTTTGGTTATAGAATGAACAATGGTACTTTAGTAGATACCATGGTAAATGATGCACTTTGGGATGCATTCAATGATTATCATATGATTATGACAGCAGACAATATCTGCCGTGAATGGGGTCTTACCCGTGAAGAGTTAGATGAGTTTGCATTAAAGAGCCAGCAGAAGGCAGAGGCTGCTCAGGCTGCAGGTGCTTTTGATGCAGAGATCGTACCCGTAATGGTTAAGAAAAAGAAAGAAATGGTTGAGTTTAAGGTGGATGAAGGCCCTCGTGCAGGTTCTACCATTGAAGGTCTTGCTAAGCTTCGTCCGATCAATAAGGATGGTTTCGTTACTGCAGGTAATGCTTCCGGTATCAACGACGGTGCAGCAGCTATCGTTGTTATGAGCGAAGAGAAGGCTAAGGAGCTTGGCGTTAAGCCTATGGCTACCTTCGTAGTAGGTGCCCTTGCAGGCTGCCGTCCTGAGGTAATGGGTATCGGTCCTGTTTATTCAACCAAGAAGGTTATGGATAAGGTTGGAATGAAGATTGAAGACTTTGATATCATCGAAGCTAACGAAGCATTTGCAGCACAGTCTATCGCAGTAGGTAAGGATCTGGGCATTGATGTTGACAAGCAGCTGAACCCGAATGGTGGTGCAATCGCTCTGGGTCATCCTGTAGGAGCTTCAGGCTGCCGTATCCTTGTAACACTGCTTCATGAGATGCAGGCTAAGGGCGCTAAGACAGGTCTTGCAACCTTATGTATCGGCGGTGGTATGGGATGTTCTACCATCGTAAAGATTGAGGACTAATTTTTAAGTCAGTGTATTGATAAAGAGGATAGTCCGGGCGTTTAATATGACACCCGGACTATGAGCCATAAAGGAGAACAAACATGGAATATATAGTATACGAACAAAAAGGCCAGTACGCTGTTATCACTATCAGCCGGGAGAGAGCATTAAATGCATTGAATTCACAGGTTTTGGAAGAATTGGATGCCACCCTGGATGCAGTTGATTTAAATGAGGTAAGATGTCTGATCTTAACAGGTGCAGGTGCAAAATCCTTTGTAGCCGGCGCTGATATCGGTGAGATGAGCAATCTGACAAAGGCAGAGGGAGAAGCTTTCGGTAAGAAGGGCAATGATGTATTCCGCAAGCTGGAAACCTTCCCCATCCCTGTGATCGCAGCAATCAATGGCTTTGCACTGGGCGGCGGCTGTGAGATCGCTATGAGCTGTGATATCAGAATCTGTTCTGATAATGCAGTATTCGGACAGCCTGAGGT
>CAYXQG010000261.1:0-1161 GCA_964467405.1 uncultured Acetatifactor sp.
GGACATAGCATCCAGATACCAGATCGCATATCCCTCATCATCCAGCTCGATGACAGGTGCATTCAGATCATAGGGCAGATCCTCTTCAAATATCACATCAATTTCACCATTCGCATCCTCAAAAACAATCTCTGCCTTAGGATTGATGGTTTTGATATTTCTATTGTATACATTCAGTTCTTCAATACCGTCACAACGGTTCATAATGACCATTTCTGATTTCTTTACCATTTCGGCAAACAAAGAACGCATATTGGCAAAATACATGGCAAAGGTGCTGCCATCTATAGTGGTAATCTGCTGTTCTACCTTCCAATACCAGGGAAGACGCATATTCTTGAAATTCCACATCCCATTGTATTCAATGATAATTCTTTCCGGCTTATGCTTCTTTTCCAATTCCACCAGATAGTTGGTATTAAAATCCGTTTCCTCTTCTATAAGCTCTACAACTGCATTGGCCTTTTTCAACAGCTCCTCTTCGTATTCAGTTTCGCCCTCTTCACATACAATGATCAGGGTCTTGCCTTTGATGCGAAAATAAGGCTGTGACAGAGTATAGGTAATAAACTCCGTCTTACCGCTTTCCAAAAAACCATTTATCATATAGACCGGTTTCATAACTTTCCTCCAAATTTAACCTAAATATAATACTGTATATGCTTTTTCCTTAGGCATGTACTCTGAACAATGCAGCAATCTTTTCTTCCTTCAAATCTGCACCGATCACGCAAAGCTTTCCTGTTACCTCGGGATTACCCTGGCGGATATCATGCTCTTGTGGTACATAATCAAAGTATACCCATGCACCGTCTCCTGAAGGAACCATGCCCTTAGAGCGAAGGATCATACCATATTCTCCGCTGTCTAAAGCAGTCAGTATCTGCTCAATCTCCGCCTGTGTATAAACATTTGCAGTTTCCACACCCCAGCTGTTAAAGACATCATCTGCATGATGGTGTCCATGGTGGTCATGGTCATGATCGTGGCAGCCGCAGGTGCAGTGCTCGTCATGCTCATGATGATGTTCATGTTCCTCATGCTCATGATCGTGACAGCCGCAGGTGCAATGCTCGTCATGTTCATGATGGTGCTCATGCTCTTCGTGATCATGGTGGTGCTCATGCTCCTCATGGTCATGGTGGTGCTCATGCTCCTCAT
>CAYXQG010000261.1:1261-2417 GCA_964467405.1 uncultured Acetatifactor sp.
GGTCATGGTGGTGCTCATGCTCCTCATGGTCATGGTGGTGCTCATGCTCCTCATGGTCATGATCGTGGCAGCCGCAGGTACAATGCTCATCATGCTCGTGATGATGCTCCTTCGCATGCTCCAAAAGTTCCTTCATCATATCTGCCAGCTTATCCTGACCTTCAATCGTCTCTAAAACAGCCTTGCCGTCCAATTGATCCAGGGGTGTTGTGATAATTGTCGCTTCTTTATTATATTCACGGATCATTTCAATACAGGTATCTAATTTTTCCTGGGAAATCTTGTCTGTTCTGCTTAAAATGATCGTACCTGCATGCTCAATCTGATTAACAAAAAACTCACCAAAGTTCTTAATATACATCTTACACTTCGTAGCATCCACAACCGCTACTGCACTGCTGATTGAAACGTCCAGATCCCCGGCTACATCCTCTACTGCCTTCACTACATCAGACAATTTACCAACGCCTGAGGGCTCGATCAAAACTCTTTCCGGTGCATAAGTCGTAAGTACCTCTTTTAATGAAGTACCAAAATCACCAACCAATGAACAGCAAATACAGCCAGAGTTCATTTCCTTGATCTCTATTCCGGACTCCTTTAAGAAGCCACCGTCAATGCCGATTTCTCCAAACTCATTTTCAATCAGTACAACTTTGGTATCCTGCAATGCTTCTTTTAAAAGCTTCTTGATCAGAGTCGTCTTACCTGCGCCTAAAAAACCTGAAAAGATATCTATTTTTGTCATGTCTTCCTCTTTTCTGCACTGTTTTTATTCTGTATGTCTTGTGCTACAGTGCACGCCAAAACACATTCTTACAACTATCCACTGTGGTCTATTTTCCCCCAAATCAGCCAACTTGTCAATAATATAGAAATAAAATCTTTCCCCCAATGCCCCGTTTTAAGACCCGTGTAATAAAAATAAGCATTAAAAAAACCGGCAAAATCAGGCTTACAGCCATTTTGCCGGTTTTTTTAAGTGTAAGTAAAACTATAAGCCGGGTTATGTCGTGAATAATCATCTATCTAGAACGTTTGTTACCAAACGCTTCAAGCGACCTACCTGAAAGCAGATCGGGCAAATCTATCGCTTTCTGCTTGGTCTTGCTTCGGATGGGGTTTACATGGCTCCGACCGTTACCGGCCGGACGGT
>CAYXQG010000262.1:0-2406 GCA_964467405.1 uncultured Acetatifactor sp.
CAATTTGCAGCAGATTTACAGTCTGTCCCCTTTGGCCACTCGGGAATCCATCCATGCAGGACTATGTCCTGACAGTAGTGAATTGTAGCATATGTTTATACAAATTGCAAGATATTTTGTCAATATTCTTACGCATTTTCCTGCTCACTGTTCCCCCTGTACTTTAATACCACTGCAGAGGTTTTAGGCAATGTGATCTGTATCTTGCCTCCATGCACCGGATATTCCGCTGCTTCTGTAGTATAGCCATCCTCCGTAGTAGCGATCAGCTGTACCATGCAGCCTTCCCTGCCGGTCCCCACCTCCCAGACAGTCACTGTCCTGGTGATCTCATGGGCATTGTTATTGATCAGTACAACGCTCTGTTCTTCCCTGGTGAAGCGTCCGTAAGCCAGATAATTGTAGTCCTCGTCCATATATTTTAAGGAGCCTTTTCTCAGCTCTTTATTTTCCCTCCGGATGCGGATCATATCTCTGTGAAAGGCGATCAGCTCCTGATCCTCCCTGCCCCAGGGATAGGTTCTTCTGTTATCCGGATCCGTAAATCCGCACAAGCCTGCTTCATCCCCGTAATAAATCGTGGGGGCACCCATCCAGGTCATTTGCATGACAACTGCTTCCCTGAAAACTGCCTTGTTCACATCATGATCCGCAGCCTCTGCACCAATGGTATTGCTGCGTCCTACTCTGTGATTGGTTCTGGTTAAAAATCGGGAATGATCATGATTAGACAGCTCATTCATAGCGGTCTGCCAGCTTGGCATGGACAGGTTGGAGGTATGGTGCCTCATGCTGCCCCAAAAGCTCTCTGCATTGCCTAACAGATCCTCTCTGAAATCATCACTATGCTTTTCCATACCGGTAAGGAACCAGGTCACCGGCTCCATGAAAGCATCATAATTCATGACCGTATCCCACTCATTTCCCTGCAGCCACTCTCTGGTATCGCCATAATGCTCCGCCAAAATAATGGCCTCCGGATTGGCCTCCTTGACAACCTTACGGAATTCCTGCCAGAAGCTGTGGTTAAAGGCTGAGGAATGTCCCAGATCTGCTGCCACATCCAGCCTCCAGCCGTCTGCATTATAAGGTGCGGATACCCACTTGGCACCGATCCTTAAAACATACTCATACAGCTCTTTAGAGCCTTCATAATTTAATTTCGGCAGGGTATTATGTCCCCACCAGCCGTCATATTCTCCGTTATAAGGCCAATTGCCGCCCTTAAAATCAAAGTAATCCCTATAGGGACTTTCCTCCGATATATAAGCCCCCTTTTCGTAGCCCTGTGCATTTTCATAGATTCTTTCCCGGTCTAACCACTTATTAAAGGAGCCGCAATGATTGAATACACCGTCCAGGATCACACGCATGCCTCTTTTATGCGCTTCCTCCACTACCTGAATAAAAAGCTCATTGCTTGCTTCCAGATTCTTCTTATTGGTAACACGGTCAATATAACGGGTCGCATGAGTATTGTCTCTGTCCCCCGGCTCTAAAAGTGTGCCCTCATCCTCTATCAGTCTGCCGAAATGAGGGTCTATATAATCATAATCCTGAATATCATATTTATGGTTGGAGGGAGAGACAAAAATCGGATTAAAGTAGATGACCTCCACGCCCAGCTGCTCAAGATAATCCATTTTGTCCAACACGCCCTGCAGATCGCCTCCGTAAAACTCGCCCACATCCATATGTGCCGGATAGCGTTCCCAATCCTCCACCCGATGCACATGGTCGTGAATATAATGATACTCATCCGTCAGCACATCATTGGTCGGGTCTCCGTTGCAGAAACGGTCCACATAAATCTGATACATGACGGCTCCCTTTGCCCACTCCGGCGTGGAAAAGCCCGGGAAAATAACAAAATCATAATATTCGTTAGCTTCCCTGACTGCGCCTCTCACATCATACATGAGCAGGATATGACCGTCCTCTATTTCAAAATGATAACTGAATTTTTTGGCCTCAAGCTGTACCGTATACTGATAATAATCAAAGGTCTCATCACTTTCCGCCTTATCCATCAGATACCGCTCACCGCCATGGATCAGATAAACTCTGTCTACATTATTCTTTGCACTTCGAAAACGTATGGAAACCTGTTCATAGGGCTTTGGCTCTGCCGGAGATACATAGTCTGCCGTTGTATCCGAAAAAAGCCCCTTTTTGTTTAAAATGGGACGCATTGATACAATATAGAGCTGATTATTTTGATTTCTTTTAAATCTCTCCAAGTCCATCACAAACACCCTTTCCGTTCCGCCGTCCTTTTTATTCTAACCAAAAAAAGTACCGCCCGCAAGTATTTCTCTATATAAAGTAAAAAAGACAGCCTGTCAGCTGTCCTTTTTAGAGAAGGTATTTCTTTCTTATGGGGTATAGCAAAAAACTATATAATGT
>CAYXQG010000263.1:0-2371 GCA_964467405.1 uncultured Acetatifactor sp.
TCTCCAGACAGCGTTATTGGGGTGAACCCATTCCTGTTGTGAAATGTGAGAAATGCGGTTATGTTCCTCTTGATGAAAGTGAACTTCCGCTTGTGCTTCCTGAAGTAGAAAGCTATATGCCTACAGACAACGGAGAATCACCTTTGGCAGCTATGACTGACTGGGTAAATACTACCTGTCCATGCTGTGGAGGTCCTGCACAGAGAGAAACAGATACCATGCCCCAGTGGGCAGGTTCTTCCTGGTATTTCCTTCGTTATACAGATCCGAATAATACAGAGGCACTTGCAAGCAAAGAGGCTTTGAAATATTGGCTTCCTGTTGACTGGTATAATGGCGGTATGGAGCATACCACACTGCATCTGCTTTATTCCAGATTCTGGCACAAATTCCTTTATGATCAGGGTGAAGTGCCTACTCCCGAACCTTATCAGAAGAGAACCAGTCATGGTATGATCTTAGGATCCAATGGTGAGAAGATGTCCAAGTCCCGCGGAAATGTAGTAAATCCGGACGATATTGTACAGGACTATGGTGCAGATACATTAAGGACCTATGAAATGTTCATCGGTGCATTCGATCTGAGTGCTGCATGGAGCGAGGATGGTGTAAAGGGCTGCCGCAGATTCTTGGAAAGAGTATGGAAGCTTCAGGATATCGTAGTGGACGGCGATGGTTACAGTAAGGATTTAGAGACCAAAATGCATCAGACCATTAAGAAGGTTTCCAATGATTTTGAAACACTGAAGTACAATACTGCAATTGCTGCCATGATGTCATTGATCAATGATATTTATAAGAAGGGTGAAATTACCAAGGGAGAATACAAGACCCTGCTTACCCTGTTAAATCCTGTAGCACCTCATATTACAGAGGAGCTTTGGGAAATGGTTGGATTTGAAGGTAAGGTATATGAGACTGCATGGCCGGAATATGATGAGGCCAAGACAGTTGAAGCTACCATTGAAATAGCAGTTCAGATCAATGGTAAGGTAAAGGCTACTGTATCTATTTCCAAGGATGAAGATAAGGACAATGTGATCGCTAAGGCAAAGGAAGCGCTTGGTGATAAGCTGACCGGAACAATCATAAAAGAAATTTATGTACCGGGCAGATTGGTTAATATTGTAGCAAAATAACAGATGAATTAACAAGACTCAGCTCTTAAGGCCGGGTCTTGTTCTTTTTTAAAATAGTATCGATCTGACTTAGCTCTTCTTTTGAGGAATGTTTTTTGATTGCCTGAATACAGGAATTTAATTCAGACTGTGTAAAGATCAGATTCTCTTCTTTGGCACGCTTAAGCATGGGCAGGATCTGTGTCATCAGTTCTTTTTGGGATTTGCCGTGGCCGTTTTGAAAAAGCCGGGAGATAAAGTCTAACTTCTCAGACGGTATATTTTGTACTGTTTCATCATCCATCCATGCAGGATGCTCATTTTTGTTATCCATCTGCAATCACCTCCATATTTTACTTGTCATTATTTTGTGAAACGTCAGGAGGATGTGCCTCCCTGAAACATTTGGAATAAATCATTTATCGACGAATCAGTATTGTTTTCAAACAGATTACTTAGAACAGAAAAAAAATCCGGGTCGGATCCGGCATCATTTTTGATTCCCTCCGGAAACAGCTCCTTTATGGTATTGATCATTTCCATCATGTCCCGGAAATCATGCATGGTCCGAAGGAGATTTTTTAACTGCATAAATTGTTTCTTTTCAGGGTCGCTGCAATAAGGTAATAGTGCATCGAGGACATTGTCCAGGTCAAAGTCTGTATATTTGTCGGCTAAGCAGGAGTTTTGGTCTTTTTCTGAATGTGGTGATTTGAAATATTGGAATACATATTCAAACTCCCGGTATTTAATATATACTGCAATATTCTTTTGTATGGAATGCTTAAGAAAGGGTAGGAGAATTTTGAGCATACGGATATGATCATTTGTAAAAAATGTATCAAATGCGGTAATATTTTCCCTGCCGATATCCTCCATATTTCCTCCTGTATCAAAGCTTCCTTCTTTATCATATTCGTATTTTGTCTTATTTAGAAGCATTAGCGGTATTTGGATATACAAAATAAGCCCCTGTAGGGCTTATTTTGCGTACGGATCAATGGTTTTAATTGTTTCCGCAGAAGCAGGAGATCAAAAGGATCCAGATCAGCCATTCGCAGGAATTATTACCACAGTCGTTGCATCCGCAGCCGGATCTGTTCTGACCAAAGATATTTCCGATACCATTGCCGCAACCATTGCCACAGAAGCTTAATAAAAGGAGAATCCAGATAATGCTGCAGCTGCTGTTGCCACAGGATAAAGAATTGTTGTTGCAGGAATTACAACCGCAATTTGTAGCTGTTAAGTCA
>CAYXQG010000264.1:0-2340 GCA_964467405.1 uncultured Acetatifactor sp.
AAACCATGCATGAAGAACACTACAGGATATTCCTTGTTCTCGTCATAGTTCTTTGGCTTTATCAAGTAAACGGATTGTGTATTGTCTATGCCCAACATGTTAAAGACCTGTGAAGTAGTACCAGACATCATAAACAAGCCGTTCCAATTCAAGCGGTCGAACGGACGATAGAAATTAGCGATGTTTCCTTTCTTATCGTCATGGTTAAACTCCTCCAGAATCCAATTAGCTAATGGAATCATCTTAGGAACTATTCTTGCTCCCCATATCCCCATATTGCATATTTCTTCTTCTGGCAGGAACACATTTACCAAGTAATGTGTAAGTGGTGGATATTCTGGATTTCCTTTCTTATCTTGGTATATCAACTGTACCCTATCAGAAGTATTGTATCTGTAACGAGGTAACACACAGAACATCGCTATAAGTAGAACACCCATTACAGCCTTATATCCCCATTCCTTTTTAGCCATGATTTCCTTTCGCCATGTATGGGCAAGCAACATTAGCACCACAATTTTGTAAAACCATGATGCAAAGAATAGGAACAGAATTGCTAATATGATAGTCTTGAATATTCTCATTTTAGAAAGTTCCATATTTGATTTTTGCTGTATTCTTTTTCTTGTCAATTACTATTTCATATTCTGCTTGAAGAATAGTTGAATCCTCTCTAGCATATATGTATTTTTTAATCGTAATTGTATTTGCAGTTTCCTTATATTCAATAGTTTCATCTTCTCTAAGCTCATTTATATAATGAGAATATGGCTGATTTAACTTAACGACATATTCATGTGATGAATCAGTAAATCCTATCAACCAAGTTCTTTCAGCTAACAGATGATAGTCATTAGAACCTAATAAATCAGACAAGTCTGGATTGTAACACCGATTATTGTAAGCTACATAGACTTTATCATTGGTAATAGCTATAGTATAAGGAATGGTATCGTTTTCTTCATATTTGATATTGAAGTATTCAACAACACCCTCTTTGGGTAGATTCCATTGGAACTTATCTTTACCTTTTGCGTATTGTATGATTGCTTCTTTCTCATTGACAGACAAAGAATCCTCAAACTGAAATTCTACCAAACAATCCCAATTACACCAAGCAGTTTCACAACCAAGTGTGTTTCCTACATAGGTAAACTTAGGTAAATCCTTGATGCCCAATTCAGCAATTACCTTTTCTGGAGTATTGAACTTTACTTCTTCAAAATCCAAAGATGATTTGCCGTTGCATTTGAATAGTAGGATTACCAATGCAATTACTATAGTTAATGATATTATTGTTTTCTTCATAATGGTATAATCAATAGGATTTAGCCTTTTGTCTATAAAGATAGTGCTTATTCAGCAACTATGCAATTAACTATTTCCTTAAACACGTTACCTGCCATTAAACCACCACTTGCAGGCAATCCAATCTTGTTCATGCTTACAATAATGGAGTATTTAGGCTTGTCAGCAGGGAAGTAACCAATAAAATCAACGGCATTTTCTAGCTTTTCTGGATTCTCATCTGATATGGTTGTTCTTCCAGAAAATCCTGCAACTTCCACTTTCTCTGATGAAGCTTGTCGCCCAAGTCCATCTGTAATGTAATATCTAAGAGCCGACTTCAAACTATCATTCTTGATAATGCCATTAAATAGTTTCAACATTTCAAGTGGAGTAACCAAAGTGTCTACCATTTTAACACCTGCCATTTGTGCTGCTTTAGCTACTGCGATGTTTGAATTGAAAGCCAGACCTTGTTTTAAGGTAATTTTACCATATCCACCTCTATGCCAATTATGGTCAAAAATGGTATCTCCATTGATAATAGCTGTTCCTTCTTCTGTATCTACTGTATCTGACAAATGTACCTTACCTGTTTCTAATGCCTTATGGATAGAGACAGTACGCATTAAAGACGATGGTTGTTTCTGACCATTACCTACTATGGCTTTGACTTCTCCTGTCTGTATATCCATAACGATAGCTTGCCCAGAAATCGCATTGATTTCAGACATTTTATTTTGTAAAATAGAATCCACCTTAGTTTGTAGGTCTGGATCAATAGTTGCAGTTAGTTTGCTACATGATGCCATGATTATGCAACCAATCAAAAATATGCTTTTTCTAATCATGTCAATGCCGCTTTTTTAGTTCCTTCAATGCGTTTCTTAAATCTATCATTATAAAAATGCTCGTACAATAGTTGGATTAACTTGCTTCTTAGTTCATTGTTGCTAATATTAAGTGGACTTTCAGGCCAAAACATCAAGAATCCAGCCAAAGATGGGGTCAGCGGATATTTCCGGTTGGCAGGTGTATGTAAAATCAAGAATA
>CAYXQG010000265.1:0-2330 GCA_964467405.1 uncultured Acetatifactor sp.
ATTCATTACAGATGCAATACCCTTTCTTTGATCTCCTGCGTTCTGCCCTGATTCCAGAACTGTGTACCGATATAACCGCATGTACGACGTGCCACATTTAAGGTATTCTGGTCACGATTGTGACAGTGAGGGCATTCCCACAGCAATTTGCCGTCCTCCTCCACGATCTGGATTTCTCCGTCATATCCGCAGTTCTGGCAATAATCGCTCTTTGTATTTAACTCTGCATACATGATATTATCATAAATAAACTGCATTACGCTGATAACAGCCGGAATGTTGTCCTGCATATTCGGTACTTCCACATAGCTGATCGCACCGCCGGTAGAAAGAGACTGGAATTCTGACTCGAATTTCAGCTTTGCAAATGCATCAATGGGCTCCGTTACATTTACATGATAGCTGTTGGTAATATATCCCTTGTCTGTCACTCCCTCTATGATGCCGAATCTCTGCTGCAGGCATTTTGCAAATTTATAGGTGGTACTCTCAATAGGAGAACCATAGATACCAAAACCGATGCTGGTCTCTTCCTTCCATTTGTTGCATACATCATTCATATGCTGCATCACTTCTAATGCAAAAGGCTTCGCCTCCGGGTGTGTATGGGATTTGCCTGTCATATACTTCACACACTCACATAAACCTGCATAGCCAAGTGAAATTGTGGAATATCCGCCGTACAGAAGCTTGTCAATGGGCTCGCCCTTTTTCAGTCTGGCCAAAGCACCATATTGCCACAAAATAGGAGCCGCATCAGAAAGTGTTCCTTTTAATCTGCTATGACGGATCATCAAAGCTCTGTAGCAAAGCTCCAGTCTTTCATCGAAAATCTTCCAGAACTTATCAAAGTCACCGCCGGAAGAAAGTGCTACATCCACCAGATTAATGGTTACTACGCCCTGATTGAATCTTCCGTAGAATTTATAATTACCTGCTTCATCCTTCCATGGAGTCAGCGCACTGCGGCATCCCATAACAGGGAAACAGTTGCCTTCCTTTAATTCCATCATCTTCTTTTCAGAAATATAATCCGGAACCATTCTCTTTGCGGTACATCTGGCTGCCAGCTCTGTCAAATAATAATATTCGCTGTCCTCCCATATATTGTCCTCTTCCAGAACATAGATTAACTTGGGGAAAGCAGGTGTGATCCATATACCGCTCTCATTCTTCACACCCTGGATACGCTGATGGAGCATCTCCTCGATAATCAGTGCCAGGTCCTTCTTTTCCTGTTCATTCTTTGCTTCATTCAGATACATGAATACAGTCAGGAAAGGAGCCTGTCCGTTGGTGGTCATCAATGTGATCACCTGATACTGAATGGTCTGTACACCCTTCTCAATTTCCTTCTTTAAACGTCTCTCCACAATATGCTCCAGGACCTCAGCTGAGGGCTTGGTTCCCAGCATATCCGCATCTGCAAGGACCTCCGTGCGGATCTTTTCCCTGGAAATCTGGATAAAAGGTGCCAGATGTGCCAGAGAAATACTCTGTCCGCCGTATTGGTTGCTTGCTACCTGTGCAATGATCTGGGTAGCAATATTACACGCTGTGGAAAAACTGTGAGGCTTATCGATATAGGTTTCACTGATCACAGTACCATTCTGCAGCATATCCTCTAAATTGACCAGATCACAGTTATGCATATGCTGTGCAAAATAATCCGAATCATGGAAATGGATGATACCTTCCTTATCTGCCTTAACAATATCCTCCGGCAAAAGCAAACGTCTTGTCAGGTCACGGCTTACTTCTCCTGCCATATAATCACGCTGTACGCTGTTGATGATGGGATCCTTATTGGAATTTTCCTGCATAACCTCTTCGTTATTGCATTCGATCAGGGAGAGGATCCTGTCATCCGTTGTATTACTCTTACGAACCAGGAATCTGGTATAACGATATTTTACATAGCATCTCGCTACGTTAAATGCGCCCTGTGCCATGATCTGGTTCTCTACCATATCCTGGATCTCCTCCACAGAGATCGCACGATTTATCTTCGCACATTTAAAATTAATATATTCTGCAATTTCCTCGATCTGAGCCTGGGTCAGCTCCTCACGCATTGCCGCCTTATTTGCCTTTGCTATAGCATTGACAATTCTCTGTAAGTCAAAATCTACTTCTGAACCGTTTCGTTTAATAACTTTCATATAAAACCATACCCTTCTTATGTCTGCCAACCATACCGGCAGACCGTCCTTTTCCTCTTCTCATATATTCTTTTACTGTCCGTACCTTGTTGTCAGCAAAGTCATTATACCCCTAAATGTTGTGTTTGTATAGACCAAGTTTGACTTTTTTCTACAATATATTGTGGA
>CAYXQG010000266.1:0-2327 GCA_964467405.1 uncultured Acetatifactor sp.
AAACACAAAGGTGAACATTCCGGTGTGTTCATAGAAGAAACAAGAGCTGTCCTTAGTGAGGTGCTAAATGATGAGTAAAATGTATAGAATTCTTGGCAAGCGCGGTCGCATTACAATTCCTTACGAAATCCGTCAACATGTTGGATTTCGATATAACGATGTGCTTTCCTTTGAGGAAAGTGTTGACGGCAGAAGTGTTGTTGTGAAGCGTGAGAAAATCTGTGACAACTGCAAAGGAGAACAATCCTTCAAAGATGATGAGGTTACTCTTTTTGACTTTTTGAACGGTTTATCTCCCGAACAGCAACATGCAGCTCTCGTCCATCTTTCTGTGAAGTGGGCAGCGCGCAAAGGTGGTGAAACTAATGGCAGAACAAACATTGTATAGATGGTCTTTGAGTGAAGCTCAAAAGCTCGGTGAAGTTGATCTGTGGCGTAAGTCATACAAGGAGAACTGCACCTGTGCAAGAGCGATAGAATACTTTATCGCAAGTCATTATGCAGATAACAGCCTCAATACAGATGGCATAGAGGAATTGATTGAGAAATTCGGTCTCAACCGTCTCAATTGGGTGCTTGCGAACACCATTCAGTGCAAGGAAGGCGATGGCAGAATTCGTGAAGAAAACAAGGCTTGGGCAAGAAACACTTATATCCCTAACGATGATGTTCGTAGGCATTATGTGGTCGACTCTCATCCCGGACTGACCGATTTATTTACCAATCGTTTCCGAAAAGAATGGAATGCTCTCGGTTTGCTTGAGAAAAAACATTGTACCGGTGAAACAAATTATGAAGGCAATGTTCTCGCCCTTAAGCCAAGTGTTCTAAAGTATGAGTATCAGTTACCCGATTACCAATTGTTCTACGCAACAAGTGGTTTCGGTTGCGATCCGTCTAAGATCGGCACAGCAGTCTATGGATATTTTCTCAAGGATGATGAATACACACAGTTTAGACGGCAGGATTTTCTTGGTGTTGTTGATGAAGAATATCTTCCCGATTGGGCAAAAGAAAAACTTGAAAATGCATCATCGGAGGAAACTGAAGATATTGAGATTGGAGGAATACAGCAATGAGAGTGAAAATTTATCAGATTAACACAGATCGAGATATAAGCAAGCAAAAGTTTATGAAATTGGATGTAGACAAAAAGGTGCCTTCGTCTATCTATGACGAAGTGTTTAATGCCGAGATTGACGAAACTGATCTCGAAGCCGTTTTTATGCGTTTCAACACGACAGGACACCCTCTGTTCAGAGGACACTCCTTGTCTGTTTCGGATGTAATCGTTATGGATGGCAAAGCACATTATTGTCAGAATATCGGATTTAACGAGATACCGTTTGATGAAAGCCAAACTCAAAAGCCGGATAATTTAATGCGAGTTGTTTATGTCGAACCAGATAAACCTGCTTATGTCGCAGAAATTGCACATACATTGGAAGCAGAACAAAAGGCAGTTGGCGGTGGTCTTATTCAGACTCTGTATCTTGAAAACGATAACACCACGATTGTTGCAAATGACGAGGCAAAGCTCATAGGTATGCCCGGTAACAGAAGGTTCGGTGACGGTTCAACAATCGTTGCCGGACCTTTCTTTGTTGTCGGAATTACAGATGATGACTTTAGATCATTAACAGACGAGGAGGTGGTGAAATATATGGACAAGTTTGCAGTTCCCGACCAAATCAGTCAGGACGAAGTTGAAGCAGATATGGGATTTATGTATATTTACGGAATATAAAAAAACGGAGGTAATTTATAATGGCAAAAGCAAATACCGGTGTAAAAGCACCAATCGTATCGAAAAATAAAGAACTTGAACAGACGGCTGTTGCGGAAACAACCGAAAAGCCTCAGTACAAAGTGCCTTTTATTTCTGCGAGAATTGATCATATAAATGACAATGCAGACTCAAAAATCAAGGCACATGCAAGTGTAACCATAGGAAATCATTTTGCTGTTCACGGCTTGAAGGTGTATAATGGTAATGACGGCAAAGGCCCTCGTGTCATGTATCCGTCCACAAAAGGTTCAAACGGAAATTATTACGATACTTTCCACCCTATATCAAAAGAAGCCAGAGAAACTATGGATAAATATGTTCTCAATGCATATCAACAGGCTATTGAACAAACTCAGGGTGAACAGTCGGAAAACGAAGAACCGGATGAGGACGAAGATCCGGCATTTGAGCAAACAATGTAATTTTTTTCTTAAATAATTGATGATTCGCTGGACTTTTACGGTTTTATGTGTATGTTGTAGTTAGAGGTGATGTTCTATGAAGAAAATAATATCAATAATCTTTGTGAGCCTACTGA
>CAYXQG010000267.1:0-930 GCA_964467405.1 uncultured Acetatifactor sp.
CGGATAACATCATCAGTCATAACACGACCGGTAGAATCCTTCTGTGCCTGCTTATCCTCGATCAGACGATCAATACCGTAAAGAGCAACTCTTCTGTAGTCACCGATGATACGTCCACGGCCGTAAGCATCAGGAAGACCGGTAATGATGTGTGAAGAACGGCAAGCTCTCATTTCCTGGTTGTAAGCATCGAAACATCCTGCATTGTGAGTTTTTCTGTGAGTAGAGAAGAACTCGCTGATTTCAGGATCTACTTCGTAACCGTTGTCAGAACAAGCTTTCTCTGCCATTCTGATACCGCCGTAAGGCTGTAAAGAACGCTTGAAAGGCTTGTCAGTCTGGAAACCTACGATAGTTTCCTTATCCTTGTTCAGGTATCCGGGACCATGAGAAGTAATAGTAGAAACAACCTTGGTATCCATATCAAGAACGCCGCCTGCTTCTCTTTCCTGCTTCTGTAAGTCAAGTACCTGTGCCCATAAATCTGTTGTGTTCTGTGTAGGACCTGCTAAGAAAGAATCATCTCCATCATAAGGATGGTAGTTCTTCTGGATGAAATCACGTACGTTGATTTCATTTTCCCATTTGCCGCCTACAAAATCTGTCCATTCTGGTCTCATTTTGAAATAGCCTCCTATCAAATTTGAATTAGTGAAAATAAGTGTTTTTAGTTTCTAATTCTATGCTTTAATTATATGTAAAACGGGTTGTACAGTCAAGGCGAAAGAGTGTACTTTTTTCTATACAAAGGCCCCGGATCCGGGCAGATTTTCATTTGTTTAAGGTCCGAATGGAAACGGATGGGAAATTTGAAAAAAATTCCGGGCGCAAGGTTATGCTTGCCAGAAATGTGGGAAAGTATTATACTATGCCTAGAGAAAAACAAGCGGCCGCAAGCGGACATTTGTTTTTCACTAGGCATAGTAACGA
>CAYXQG010000267.1:1030-2299 GCA_964467405.1 uncultured Acetatifactor sp.
CAAAATCGGAGAGCACGAAGTGCGCCGGATGCGAAGCAGCCGGATTTTGGAGTTTTGCAAGAGGAAGAAAAAGAAGCGGCCGCAAGCGGACATTTGTTTTTCACTAGGCATAGTAACGACAAAATCGGAGAGCACGAAGTGCGCCGGATGCGAAGCAGCCGGATTTTGGAGTTTCAGAAGTAGAAAGAAGTAAGGAGGTAGTTTGACATGACAATTACGAAGGATATGACAATTGGTGAAATTTTACGTGCAAATATGAACGTAGCTCCCATCTTA
Source organism: uncultured Acetatifactor sp. (assembly GCA_964467405.1). GTDB lineage: Bacteria > Bacillota > Clostridia > Lachnospirales > Lachnospiraceae > Acetatifactor. The sequence continues at coordinate 1,307 of CAYXQG010000267.1, forward strand.
TTAGAGGCAGGTATGCATTGTTTAGGATGCCCTTCCGCTCAGGGAGAGAGCCTGGAGGAAGCAGCGATGGTTCACGGACTTGACATTGATGTCCTGATGGAAAAGATTGCTGCATTATAATTGCAAAACCAGAAAAACAGATGACCGGATCACTTTAAGTGGTCCGGTCATTTTCATATCGTTATTTATTCTGACTAAGATCTGCCAATACCTGTAAGGCATTTGACGGGATGAGCGCCTCCGCATGCTCCTTCAGATAAGAGGGAGTTGTTGGGAAAACCCTTTTGGGGGATGCATATTCAGAGATCATGTTGCACAGCTTGTTATATTCAGAAGCTGCATTCGGCAGGCCGCATAACAGCAAAAGGTAGGAAGCATCCTGACTGTTTTTGTATAGGGAACTGGTTCCGGTAAAGGGAACCTTTAATTTATCTGCCATGGAAAGAAGCGTGTGCATGGAGTGAAAGCAAAACATACGGTAAACCGGTGTATTGTCCATACCATCCGCAGGCTCTGCCTCCGGTGCACCTGCAGCTTCCTCTGCCGGTTTTTCGCCCTCGTAAATCTTGTGGAAGAGATCCATGACCTCATTGGCGGCCTGGGTATCCATTTCCTCTTCATCCATTTCACTATCCTCGTGTACGGATGGGGCAAAGCGGGCAAAGCGGGTATCCAGTTCTTCCGGATCCTCTACCTTAGTAATGATCAAAACAATGCATTCCGCGTTCATGGGAATGGCTTCGATCATCAGGGGAATGTCTTCCGCTTCAAAGCCAAATTCGAAATTAGCCTGCTGCATCATATCGCGAAAAAGATTTTTGGCTTTTTCGGTACCGTAAGCAAGTTCGCTGATCTTTAACTGGCGGCTGGCTAAATCTTCCTTCGTCAGAGTACAACGAATTTGATTATCATTTACTTTTTCAATTTTCATATGACAACCCTATCCTTTCTGCATCTGCCTGAAAACAGATACTTATTGTACTATCCAAACAG
>CAYXQG010000268.1:0-2274 GCA_964467405.1 uncultured Acetatifactor sp.
AGCTTCATAACCGCTTCCTTCATCTTCTCATTCTGGAATGCTGTTGCAAAGAATTTAGCACTTCCGTCCGGTTCATCACCTGCTGAGAATCCGCCCGGGAACATAATGATCTGTGCCTGTGCGATTGCCTTTTCAAACTCCTCTACAGAACCTCTGATGTCCTCTGCCGTCATATTCTTAAATACCTTGGTGATCACATTTGCACCTGCACGTTCAAATGCCTTGGTGCTGTCATATTCACAGTTGGTACCCGGGAATACAGGAATAAATACGGTAGGCTTAGCCACCTTGTTCTTGCAAACATAAATACTGTCAGCCTTGTAAACCTCACTTGCTACAGGCTCTGCTCCCTGTACAGCCTTGGTAGGGAATACCTTCTCCAGCTTTGAGGTCCAAGCCTGCAAAGCTTCCTCTATGGTAATTCTTGCATCACCGATCACAAATGCAGCTTCCTCGGTCACCGTACCGATCAGTTCATAATCAATACCCTTTTCCTCCAGGATTGCCAGCTTATCTGCAGGGATCTCGGCTACAATATCACCTATCGCATTCTCAAACAGGCTCTTTGCATCAACCTCTGCACTGATTGTCACACCCAGCTTATTACCGAATGCCATCTTGGATACAGCAGCAGCTACACCCTTGGAATCCAGTGCATATGCGGAAACGATGGTCTTATCAAGAGTCATCTCATGGATTGCATTATAAAGTGCCATGACTGCATCATACATAGGAATATCATACTCATCCTTCTCAATGGCAAAGCGTACTAACTGATTGCCTGCCTTCTTCAATTCAGGAGTAACGATATCGCCGTATTTTGCAACGTCCACCGCAAAGGATACCAGTGTAGGCGGAACATCAATATCATTAAAGGTACCGGACATACTATCCTTACCGCCAATGGAAGGAAGTCCGAAACCGATCTGTGCATCATAAGCACCAAGGAGTGCAGCAAAAGGCTGGCTCCAGCGGGAAGGATCCTCTGTCATGCGACGGAAGTATTCCTGGAAGGTGAAACGGATCTTGTTAAAGTCACCGCCGTTTGCCACAATCTTAGCCATAGATTCCACAACTGCATAAACTGCACCATGGTACGGACTCCAGGAGGACAGATAAGGATCAAAACCATAACTCATCATGGTCACGGTATCCGTCTTTCCCTTTAATACAGGAAGCTTCGCTACCATGGTCTGTGTCTCGGTCAGCTGATACTTACCGCCATAAGGCATAAATACACTGCCTGCGCCGATGGATGCATCAAACATCTCTACCAGGCCCTTCTGTGAGCATACATTCAGATCATTTAACATGGAAAGCCATGCGCCCTTTACATCACCTGCTTCTACCTTCTCGCCCACTTCCCCGATTGCATATTTATCAAAATAATTGTCTTCTTTTTCGGGAATATCCACCTTTACGGAGGTTTCCTGATGTGCACCGTTGGTATCCAGGAAAGCACGCTTTAAGTCAACGATCTTCTTTCCTCTCCAGTTCAATACCAGACGAGGCTCCTCTGTTACCTCAGCAACCGGAATCGCCTCCAGGTTTTCTTCTGCAGCATATCCCAAAAATTCCTCTACATCCTTAGGATCCACAACAACTGCCATTCTTTCCTGGGACTCGGAAATTGCAAGCTCTGTACCGTCTAAGCCTGCATATTTTTTAGGCACCTTGTCCAAATCTACTTCCAGACCGTCTGCCAGCTCACCGATTGCAACGGATACACCGCCGGCACCAAAGTCATTACACTTCTTGATCAATTTGCTTACTTCTTCCCTGCGGAAAAGTCTCTGGATCTTACGCTCTGTAGGTGCATTACCCTTCTGTACCTCTGCGCCGCAGGTTTCAATAGAGCTTTCCGTATGTACCTTGGAAGAACCGGTAGCACCGCCACATCCGTCACGTCCGGTACGACCACCCAAAAGGATGATAATATCACCAGGATCAGAGGTCTCACGGATTACATTTCTTCTGGGAGCTGCACCCATAACGGCACCAATCTCCATTCTCTTAGCCACATAGTCCGGATGATAGATCTCCTTTACGAAGCCTGTTGCCAGACCAATCTGGTTACCATAAGAAGAATATCCGTTTGCTGCACCGCGAACCAGCTTCTTCTGTGATAATTTACCCTTTAAGGTATCTGCTACAGGTACCGTAGGATCTGCTGCACCTGTTACACGCATTGCCTGATATACATAGCCACGTCCTGAAAGAGGATCTCTGATCGCACCACCCAGACAAGTTGCTGCACCACCAAAAGGCTCAATC
>CAYXQG010000269.1:0-2267 GCA_964467405.1 uncultured Acetatifactor sp.
AAGGAGTACATATGGAGCTGAAAGTATCAGGGAATGACGGAATTGACAGTTGGAAAGAGGTCAATCTTATTTATAATGCTGCACTCAAGCAGATAGAAACCAAGATGGAAATATTAAATGATGAATTTCAGCATGTTCATCAATACAATCCCATCGAGCATATTAAATCCAGGATCAAGACCCCGGAAAGTATTGTAAAGAAGTTAAAAAGACATGGGTATGAATCCACCATTGAAAATATGGTGAAGTATATCAATGATATTGCAGGAATCCGGATCATCTGTTCCTTTACCTCAGATATTTACCGTATTGCGGAGATGATTCGCGAACAAAAGGATATTAAGGTTATAGCAACGAAGGATTATATTACATATCCCAAAGCCAGCGGCTACAGAAGCTATCACATGATCGTTACCGTACCCGTATATCTGTCTGACAGGATCGCGGATACCAAGGTGGAAGTACAGATCCGTACGGTTGCAATGGATTTCTGGGCAAGCTTAGAGCACAAGATCCACTACAAGCTGGAGGGTGATGCACCGGAGCATATTAAGAGCGAGCTGATCGAATGTGCCCGCATGGTAATGGATCTGGATGCGAGAATGTTGTCCTTAAATGAGGAGATCAATCATACCAGTGAAGAAAAGGAGCTGGAAAAAGCAAAGAAAAAGTAATTTTGAACCCTTTACTGTATCTTAATTGAAGGTGTGATACGATGTATGCGTGCAAAAAGAGCAGGCAGTGCCTGCTTTTTGAAACAGATTAAGAGGGAGCGGGGACATGTCAAAATATTTTCTTTATATAAAAGATATCATAATTACGGCGGTTATATTATGCCTGTCATTTCTCATCAGCCTGCTGCTCCAGCATGCCTTTGAGGTACAGGGACATATTACCACCGTATTTATTTTTGCAGTTTTTCTGATCTCTTTGTTAACAACAGGATATGTATATGGTATTGCAGCATCCGTGATCGGTGTGCTGGCAGTAAATTATGCCTTTACCTTTCCCTATTTTGCACTGAATTTTACGATCCCCATGAATTTGATCTCTGCGATCATTATGATGGTGATCGCTGTCCTGACCAGTGCTCTGACCACCAAGCTTATAAGGGATGAAGCCCTGCGGGCAGAGAGTGAAAAGGAAAGGATGAGGGCCAATCTGCTGCGGGCCATATCCCATGATCTGCGGACTCCCCTTACAACGATCTATGCTTCTGCCTCAGCTCTGTTGGAAAACCGGGACACCTTAAAGGAACATAAGCAGATCGAGATCCTGCAGGGGATCAGGGAGGATTCAGAATGGCTGGTGCAGATGGTAGAGAATCTGCTGTCCATTACCAGGATCGACAGCGGAAATGTTAAGCTTCTGAAAACACCCACGGTATTGGAGGAGCTGATCGATGCAGTGATCCTGAAGTTTAAGAAAAGATATCCCAATCAGAAGATCGAGCTGGATATTCCGGATGATATTGTAGTGATTCCCATGGATGCCATGCTGATCGAGCAGGTGATCATCAATATTTTGGAGAATGCCATGCAGCATGCGCGCAATATGACCAGGCTGCAGCTGAGGGTGTTTATACTGGGGCAGCAGGCCATTTTTGAAATCAGTGACAATGGCTGCGGTATCAGTAAGGAGCGTCTGCCCCATCTTTTTACGGGCTGCTATGTTGCAAAGGATGAGCCTGCAGACGGCCAGAGGAGAAATGCCGGAATCGGGCTTTCCGTATGTGCTTCCATTATTACGGCACACGGAGGGGACATCAGTGCTGAGAATCTGAAAAACGGAGGAGCTGTTTTTCGATTTACGCTTTCGACGGAGGAAACGGTGAATGACGAATAACAAATATAAAATTTTAGTGGTAGAGGATGAGAGCAATATCCGGAATATTGTGACGACGGTATTGGAATCCTCTGATTATCAGGTGATTCTTGCACAGACCTGTGAAACGGCAGTGACCATGTATGCTTCTTATCTGCCGGATCTGATCCTGTTGGATTTAGGACTGCCTGACCGGGACGGCATGTATCTGCTGCAGAAGGTAAGGGAAAATTCCCTGACGCCGATCATCGTCCTGTCAGCCAGATCGGAGGAACGGGATAAGGTGGAGGCTCTGGATATGGGAGCCAATGATTATATTACCAAGCCCTTCGGGTCGGCAGAACTGCTGGCCAGAGTCAGAACGGCACTCAGAAACAGCCGTCACAGCGCAGACGCCGGGAAATTTCCGGGAGGCAGATTTGTACTGCGTGATCTGGAAATTG
>CAYXQG010000270.1:0-2258 GCA_964467405.1 uncultured Acetatifactor sp.
GCTCATTTGTCATCTCTCTTACCATGTCAGCGGAGTCGGTTTTATCAAAATTCAACTGCTGTATGCCAAAATACAATCCCATACACAAAAACAGACAGGCTGCTGTTGCAAAGCTTCTTCTCCATACAGGATTTGCCGTCAGAAAACGCCTTGTTTTTTCCCCTTCAACGATATACTTCTCATCAATCATTCCGATCTCACGAAATAAATCCATATTTGTCATACCCTAACTCCTCTTTCTGTCAAATAATCCCTCAACTCCTGCCTGGTTCTGAACAAAACTGTTTTCACCTTGCTCTCACTGATTTGCAAACGCTTGGCAATATCCTTTACAGGATCAGAATACCAATACCTGCGCACGAATATTACTCTCGTCTCCTGCTTCAGATTTGCCAAAAAATCATCCAGCATAGAGGCTACTGCCCCTTCCTCAAAGCAGTCCTCCACCGTATTCTTTGTTGCGATACACTCCTCCAGCTCTGAAAGGATCAGGTCGAATTCATTATTTCTCTTCTTTGCTTTATTATATTCATACCTGTTTAATGCAATATTTCTTGCAATCCTGCTGAGAAAAGCGGAAAAAACATTGGGTCTTGTGGGCGGTATTGCATTCCAAATTGCTATGTAAGTATCATTTTCACACTCTTCCGCATCTGCGTAATTACCTACGATATTCATAGCGATCCTTCTGCAAAGTCTGCCGTATTTGTGTGAAGTCTCTGAAATTGCATTCTCTGAACGGTTCCAATACAATTCAACAATCCTGCTGTCTTCCATGTCTTTTCCTCCCTTCTTCTATATATGACAGAAAAAAAACTGTATGGTTACACAATATCTGACTTTTTTTCAGATTTGTCCTTAGGCTGCATTTCCTGTAAACCTTTTCCTGCAGCATATTTACAAAAAAGACCGTGCATAACAGCACGATCCTTTTTGATCTATTTTCCACTCTTACCGAAACGGATGATCCTTACGATCACAGAGCTTAATACAATATTTAACAACAATTCGATTAGGAAGTTAACACCTACTAATGCCATGATCATGTATGCGCCTGCATTCGCAAAGCCTGCTGCCGCTGCCCATCCATTGATGGTATCCATAAAGAACAGCAGACATCCCAATAAGAAAATACCTGTATTGACAACCGGACAGATCACTGCAGCTGCAATCACTGCCACATAACGATTTTTCTTCTCCAAAAGCAGATATATCAATCCAGCTGCAAGTCCTGCCACAGTACCCTTTACCAATACCGTGATAACAGTTCCCGGAACACTGACTGCCATGAATGCGGCACTGTCCGTAAACAAAACCATTACGCTGAAAACAAATCCCAACCATGCTCCCGCCTTATAACCATATAGTGCAGCTCCTACTACTATTGGTACCAGAACCAGGGAAATGTTAAAGATTCCTGTAGGTCTGATCGCCAAGGCAACTGCCTGAAGCACTACAACGATTGCTGTTAAAAGACCTACGCCGACAAGTTTCTTTGTGTTGTTTCTCATATTCATTTTCCTCCTTGCTATCATTCCGCTTCCTGCGGATACAATGCGGATTTATTATAGTATATCCGATTTTATTCGTCAATAATTGCTTGTATATCCATTGTACAAAATCACAAACAAAACAGGGACATTTCCCTGCCATACATGTTCAAACACATATGCGGAAAATGCCCCTGTCATCATTACAGCTTATTTAAAGTACTTCACGCCACTTTCAAAGATCTTCATATCCTGCTCGCCGTAGATATTGATTGCTACAGCTGCATCTCTTCTTTCAGAATGTGCCATCTTACCGAAGCAACGTCCGTCAGGAGAAGTGATACCTTCTATTGCACAATAAGAACCATTGATATTGTACTCCTCATCCATGGAAACATTACCATTCATATCAGCATACTGGGTAGCTACCTGACCGTTGGCAAAAAGCTTATCCAGCCATTCCTTAGGTGCTACGAAACGTCCCTCACCATGGGATGCAGGATTACAATAGGTTGCACCAAGTTCAGCGCCCTGCAGCCATGGAGACTTGTTGGATACTACCTTTGTATATACCATCTTGGAAATATGTCTGTTAATGGTATTAAAGGTAAGTGTAGGAGAATCCTCCTTCTGTCCGACGATTTCACCATAAGGAACCAGTCCCAGCTTGATCAATGCCTGGAAACCATTACAGATACCCAGTGCAAGACCGTCTCTTTCATTTAAAAGCTTCATAACTGCTTCCTTCATCTTCTCATTCTGGAATGC
>CAYXQG010000271.1:0-2236 GCA_964467405.1 uncultured Acetatifactor sp.
TCAAAATCTGTTGTGGGCAACCACGTGCGGGTTCAAGTCCCGCTGCCGGCAGTAATGTAAAACCGTAAGTTCTTGATTTCAAGAATTTGCGGTTTTTTGTTTTGCTCCAAAAAGCCCGTGGAAACAACCACGGGCTTTTTTTACCGGTATACCATCTTCACTTCGATATTATTTCCTTTTACGGTCACTTCTGCTGCGCTTCCCACTACCAGAGGCATCATCGGTGCCAGATGTCCGATATCAAGATCCATGATGACAGGCACATTATATTTGGCTGCTACAGCCAATACTGCCTGATAAGAATCCAGATCCATCATCATTTCCCCGTTTCGAGGACGTCCTATCAAAAAGCCTTTGACATTTTTAAACCAGCCTGCATGCTCCATCTGCCACATGGCACGGCGAATGCTGAAAACATTCAGATCGCATGCCTCCAAAAACCAAAGGATTCCGTCTTCTGCATACTTTTCTGCAAATTCTGCAGTTTTATCATATACGGTACCTGTTAAATTTACCAGACAATCCATGCATCCTCCTAACAGACGGCCATGCATCTTGATTTCTTCTGTAATTTTTTCAGGTGAATCCAAAAAACATCCTGCATAATAGGCCTTGATTCTTTCAGGCTCAGTTACATGATAGGGCAACAGTGGATGCTCTGCATCCTTAAGGGATTCTTTTTCCCACATGTCATATCCCTTTACAACATTTTTTTCTCCGGTCAGCAGACGGTATGCATCCTCCAAAGACGCATGCCACGGTTCCATACCGAAGGCAGCTGCACACGGGCCGTAAATACTGGCAGTATCACACAGTGTTGCCAACAGATAGGTCATATTTGTATTATCAGAATAACCCATAAACCACTTGGGTTCAGCCTTTTTGATTGCTTCAAAATCCACATGATCCAGAATCTCACACATTAACTCTCCGCCGCCGCAGGAAATCAACACATCACTTTCCCGGTTCAGATACATTGCTGTCAGTTCTTTGCCGCATTTTTCAGGAGAATTGCTGATTCCAATGCCCCTTGAAACAAAAGCATTGGGACCCGGCATGGTCTCATAACCAAGCATCTTCCACTTTTTCAATGCATTACGAAATGCTGTATGATAAGGTTCAATGGAACAGCCGAAAGACGGTGCCGGAAAGCCGATACATCCACCTTTTTGCAGTTTCTTAGGATATCTCATTCTTTATTCTCTCCAAACATTTTTTTGTAAATATCAAAGCAGTCAAAGGTTGCAAAATAATCCTTCGGAGTCTCGGCACGACGAATCAGCTGTACACTGCCGTCTTCTTTTAATAAAAGCTCTGAGGATTTTAACTTTCCGTTATAATTATAGCCCATGGCAAATCCATGTGCTCCGGTATCATGAATCGCTATATAATCCCCTATTTCTATTTCAGGCAGCATCCTGTCAATTGCAAACTTATCATTGTTCTCACAAAGAGAGCCTGTTACATCATACATATGATCACAAGGCTTATCCTCTTTACCAAGTACGGTAATATGATGATAAGCACCATACATTGCAGGACGCATCAAATTAACAGCACAGGCATCCACACCGATATACTCCTTATGGGTATGCTTCTCATGAAGCACCTTAGTCACCAAATGTCCGTAAGGAGCCATCATAAAGCGTCCAAGCTCTGTATAAATAGCTACATCTCCCATACCTGCCGGTACTAAAATTTCTTCATAAACTTTTCGTACCCCTTCTCCGATTGCTCTGATGTCATTGGGCTGTTGATCCGGTCTGTAAGGAATACCGATACCGCCGGACAGATTGATAAAGGTAATATGCGCACCGGTCTCTTCCTTCAATTTCACTGCCAACTCAAACAGCTGTCTTGCCAAAGTCGGATAATATTCATTGGTAACCGTATTGCTTGCCAAAAATGCATGGATACCAAAATTTTCCACGCCCTTTTCCTTCATAATCTTATAGCCTTCAAATATTTGTTCAGTCGTAAAGCCATATTTCGAATCACCGGGGTTGTCCATAATATCATTACTGATGGCAAAATATCCTCCCGGATTGTAACGGCAACTTAAAGTCTTAGGCAGATGTCCGATGGTTTTTTCCAGAAAATCAATATGGGTAAAATCATCCAGATTAATGATCGCGCCAATTTCATCTGCATATGCAAATTCTTCTGCAGGAGTATCATTGGAAGAAAACATAATATCCTCCCCCTTAACCCCCATAGCATGACTGAGCATAAGCTC
>CAYXQG010000272.1:0-2209 GCA_964467405.1 uncultured Acetatifactor sp.
GTTACACAGCCATCCGTCTCAGATTCAAAACCTATGACTTTGAATCTGAGACGGATGGCTGTGTAACAGTGCGCTTCCGTGACACCATGGAACAGGAAAGAGTAGCAATTGCTGATCTGGATGCCTACTTCGCAGATAAATTTACATTTTAAGTAAGGAGAACAGTTAGAAATGAGACAATTCACATCTGATGAATTAAGAAAAACCTGGAAACAATTTTATATTGAACGCGGACATGTAGATGTTGGTGCAGTTTCTCTTGTATCTGACGGTTCTACAGGAGTGCTTTTCAATGTAGCAGGTATGCAGCCCCTTATGCCTTATCTTTTGGGACAGAAGCACCCCATGGGCACAAGACTTTGCAATGTACAGGGCTGTGTACGTACAAATGATATTGATTCCGTAGGTGACAAGAGCCATGTAACCTTCTTTGAAATGATGGGAAGCTGGAGCCTTGGAGATTATTTTAAAAAGGAACGCTGCCAGTGGAGCTATGAGCTTTTGACAGAGGTGTTCGGCTTTGATGCAGATCATCTTGCTGCAACTGTATTTGAAGGAGATGAGAATGCACCCAGAGATGAAGAAGGTGCCCAGTATCGTATTGCTTCAGGCTTTAAGAAGGAAAATATTTACTATTTACCTGCAGAGGATAACTGGTGGGGATTGGAATACGGCCCCTGCGGACCTGACAGTGAAATGTTCTATATTGCAGACAGACCGGATTGCGGACCGAATTGCGGACCGGGATGTTCCTGCGGTAAATATACAGAACTTGGAAATGATGTTTTCATGCAGTATGAAAAGCATCATGACGGCAGTCTGACACCGTTAGAGAAGAAAAATGTCGATACCGGTTGGGGATTGGAGCGTATCCTTGCTTTCTTAAACGGCAGTAGGGATGTTTATCAGGTAGACCTGTTTGCACCGGTCATTGCATATATTGAAAAGGTATCCGGTGTTAAATATGAGCAGGATGAAAAGCTTACCAAATCCATGAGAATTGTAGCTGACCATATTCGTACCAGTGTTATGCTTATCGGAGATGAAGCAAAGCTTCTTCCTTCCAATGCAGGCGCAGGTTATGTCCTTCGTCGTCTGATCAGACGTGCAGTCAGACATGGCCGCGGACTGAATTTATCTACAGCAGATCTTTTGAAGATTGCCAGCCTGTATATTGAAGAAATTTATAATGAAAGCTATCCTCTGTTGGGTAAGAATAAGGAATATATTATTTCAGAACTGAAGAAGGAGATTTCCCGTTTCGAAAGTACACTGGAAAATGGTATGAAGGAATTGAACAAGATCCTGGAGCAGAAGAAGAGTGAGAAGCAGGATGAAATTGATGGTAAGTCTGCATTTTATCTGTATGATACTTTTGGCTTCCCTATTGAATTAACAGTAGAAATGGCACAGGAGGAAGGCCTGAAGGTTGATGAGGCCGGATTTGCTGCCGCAATGGAGGAGCAGAAACAGAAGGCAAGAGATAATCAGAATTTCTCGGCAAAATTATCAGTAGGCGCTGATGTATTTGAGGATCTTTCTGCGGATACTGTCAGCGAATTTGTAGGATATGACAGCATCTGCAGCGAAAGTAAGATTGTTGCACTGGCATCAGAAACAGAAAGAAAGACAAGTCTCGGTGCAGGAGAAAGCGGCACGATCCTTACAGAAAAAACACCTTTCTATGCTACAATGGGCGGTCAGAAGGGTGATATGGGTGAGATCCGTACTGCAAATGGTGTATTTAAGGTGCAGGAGACCATCAAACTTGCCGGAAACAGAATCGGACATATCGGTCAGGTGATCGAAGGCGAGATCAGGGAAGGGGAGCAGGCTGTTTTAAATGTAGATGCACTGAATCGTAGTGCTACCTGCAGAAATCATACAGCAACCCATTTACTGCAGAAGGCATTGCAGGTTGTTTTGGGAGATCATGTAGAACAGCAGGGTTCTTATCAGGACAGCACAAGAACACGTTTTGACTTCAGCCATTCTCAGGCTTTGACAGCGGAAGAAATTGCCAGAGTTGAACAGATCGTGAATGAGAAGATTGCAGAAGATCTTCAGGTAGTGACCGAGGAAATGAGCATTGCAGGTGCAAAGGAAAAGGGCGCAATGGCTCTCTTTGGCGAAAAATACGGTGAGACAGTCAGAGTGGTTTCAGTAGGAGATTTCTCTATGGAACTTTGCGGCGGTACTCATGTACAGC
>CAYXQG010000273.1:0-2208 GCA_964467405.1 uncultured Acetatifactor sp.
TCCGTAGATTATGCAATGCTTGAGTACTGTATCCGTGAAGACTTAAAACTTAAAAAATCACGTATGATGGCGATTCTGGATCCGGTGAAACTGGTGATCGATAATTATCCGGAAGATCAGGTAGAGATGCTGGATGCACCTTTGAATTTGGAGAATGAAGCATTAGGCACAAGAAAGGTACCGTTCAGCAAAGAATTATATATTGAGAGAGATGACTTCATGGAGGAGCCTCCCAAGAAGTATTTCCGTATGTTTCCCGGCAATGAGGTGCGCCTGATGAATGCTTATTTTGTAAAGTGTACCGGTTGTGTGAAGGATGAGAACGGAAAGGTGATCGAAGTACATGGTACTTATGATCCGCAGACCAAGGGCGGCAACAGCAATGACGGACGTAAGGTAAAGGGTACCATTCACTGGGTATCTGCAGCACAGGCTGTAAAAGCAGAGGTACGCCTTTATGAAAATATCATTGATGAGGCGAAGGGCGTATATAATGAGGACGGCAGTCTGAACTTAAATCCCAATTCTCTTACAGTATTACAGGAATGCTATTTAGAGCCTGAGTTTGCTAAGGCAAAGGCATATGACAGATTCCAGTTTGTAAGACAGGGCTTCTTCTGTGTGGATGCTAAGGATTCTACACCGGAGCATATGGTATTCAACCGTATTGTTTCTCTGAAGAGCTCTTATGTACTGCCAAAGAATTGATAGCAGCTGCCGGCAGGATGCCGGTATGGAGAATGTTTTGCGGCCTGCGGAAAGGGAAGGTTGGTTGAATGTACGATTTGACGATTGAACTTCAAACAGAAGGCGGCAAGTGCTTGTATGAGCAGATATACGAACATATACGACAGGAAATCAGAGAGGGGAAGCTTCTTCAAGGCGAGAGGCTTCCCTCTACGCGTTTTTTGGCGGAATATCTGCAGGTGTCCCGCAGTACGGTGGATGTGGCATATGAGCAGCTTTTGTCAGAAGGATATATTGAAGCGAGACCCTATCGGGGATATTTTGTATGCAGAATAGAGGAGCTGTTTGACTTAGAAAGCAGTCCGGATGTTTTCCCCGGAAAACAGATGAAGAAAGAGGATTCTCCGACGCCGGGGGAAGGATATGATTGTGATTTTTCACCGACAAAAACGGATATGAGCTGCTTTCCCTTTGGCGTCTGGAAAAGGATTACGAAAAATATTCTAAATGACAGCAATTCTGAGCTGTTTTCCAGGGGGGATGCCCAGGGAGATCTTGGCTTACGTGAGACAATAGCACGTTACCTGCATGCCTCGAGAGGGGTGAATTGTATACCGGAGCAGATTATTGTGGGAGCAGGCAATGATTATTTATTAATGCTTTTAGAGAAGATTCTGGGCAGGGAGATTCCCATAGCCATGGAAAATCCTACTTATAAAAGAGCTTATCGTATTTTCCGCTCCTTTGGCTATCCCATCCATACTGTGGATATGGATGAAAACGGTCTGAAGGTTTACGAGCTGAAGGAAGCAGAAGTCTCTCTTACCTATGTGATGCCCTCTCATCAATATCCTACCGGTACGGTTATGCCCATCGGACGACGTTTTGAATTGCTGAACTGGGCCAATGAAAAAGAAAACCGCTATCTGATCGAGGATGATTATGACAGTGAGTTTCGATATAAGGGAAAGCCGATCCCATCCCTGCAGTCCACCGATCAAAACGGTAAGGTGATCTACATCGGTACATTTTCAAAATCCATTGCTCCCGCCATACGAGTCAGCTACATGGTTCTGCCCATGCAACTGGTGGAGACCTACAAAGAAAAATGTAATTTTTATTCCCCAACGGTTTCCCGTATTGACCAAAGGATACTGGATGAGTTTATAAAGAATGGCTACTTTGAACGATATCTGAACAAAATGCGTAAATACTACCGTGATAAGCACGACCTGCTGCTGGAGCTTTTAAAACCCCTTGAAAAGGATTTTGTGATTACGGGAGAGAATGCAGGACTGCATTTATTGCTGACAAGCAAACACAAGATTCCGGAAGAAAGTCTGATCAAAGCGGCACTTCAGGAGAAAGTAAAGGTATATGGGCTGTCAGAAAGCTTTGTAGAGGATGAAAAGAAGGCTCCGTCCCATACAGTAATTCTGGGCTACGGAGGCCTGGACAGAGAAGAAATGATAAAGGGCATAGAGGCACTAAAGAGAGCTTGGATGCAGGAATAAAGAAACA
>CAYXQG010000274.1:0-2202 GCA_964467405.1 uncultured Acetatifactor sp.
GGTGTGGACGTAGATGTAACCACTCCCCGCGATGATCTGTCACAGTACAAGGTCATCCTTGCTCCTATGCTTTATATGCTGCATCCGGGCACTGCACAGAAGCTGACAGACTTTGTCAAGGGAGGCGGACAGCTTTTGGCCACCTATCTGACAGGTTATGTGGATGAAAATCTGCTCTGCTTCCTGGGAGGCTTCCCCGGAAACGGTCTGTCAGACTTATTCGGTATTTACAGCGAAGAGATCGATACACTGTATCCTACCGACCGCAATGCCCTCAAATACAGCGACAGCGGTGTTGTCTGTGAAATAAAGGACTATTGTGAGATATTGAAGATAAAGGATGCTGTTACACTGGCCAAATATCAGCAGGATTTCTATGAAAACACCCCTGCTGTTACTGTGAAAAATCATGGTGCAGGTAATGCATATTATGTTGCTGCAAGAATTGCTGCAAAAGACATGGTAGTACTCTATGAGAAGATGCTGGAAGATGCAGGAATTGTTGCAAAAAAACCTTCTCCGGATATTGAATATCATGTAAGAAGCGGCGAAGAAGGCACCTATGAGTTCTATCTGAACCTTTCAGACAAGCCTGTTATCCAGGAAAATGTATACGGCTTTGATCTTGCTTCTCAGGAAACAATCACCGGCACCTTACATCTGGACGGATATGGTGTTGCTGTGGTGAAGAGATAAAATATTAACCTGATAAGGGACTAAAAACCCCTGTTGTTTCAACAGGCCGCCTTCTATAGGCAGCTTAGAAACAGCAGGGGTTTTGCTTTCGAAATGTTTTATCTTTGACATTCTCCCGGATTTTCCGGTACACCCGGATCGGACAAGATCTGAATATGGGTGGCAGGTCCTAAATCTCTCCAATTCTTCAGCCACCATACTACCTCCTTCTTTGGTGTTACTTCAAAAAACTGAGGAGCCTTGCCATAACCGCCCTGTGTGCTGAATACGGTATTTCCGTTCGCCAGACGTATACAGGTCTGCCATCCGATGATTTCTCCCTTATTTTGGCTGGTAGGAGCCTGTGTAGGGCGCAGGAAACGTCCTACAGGACCCATCCATGCAGGAGCATCCTTTTCTGAAAAGCTCCAGACGACCTTCCCTTCCTTATTCACTTCCTTAGCAATACATTCCTCTTCATCCACAATAAGGGTATTACCGTTTTGCAGACGCTGGCAGGACCAGGGCTTTGCACATTCATAGCTCCAGATTTCCTGAAAATCTCTGTCATATTCTACCACCTTACCCTTAGTCAGATAGGGAAGCAGAAAAGTTCCCTCCCCTGTCATGCGGATTCGTCTGAACATCAAATGGGGTGTACTGTTTGGTTCGTAAGGAATATCATGCTGATAGGTGATCTCCATTGTCTTTTTGTTCATGATGACAGCCCGGGGTGTAGGCGCATTTACCACCATGAGCACTTCATTCGTACCAATGGGCTGCAGGGAATGTACCTCACAGCCATCCGGCAGATCATAACGCCATACCACCTCTTTTTCCGGCGTCACCTCCGCACACCAGTACATACGGGAAAAAAGAATATTTCCATTGCTCAGTACCCATGCATCATCCAGTTCTCCGCCAAGTCCCGTATCATAGGTCCAGGCAAGCCTACCGTCGATCACCACATGAATCCTGTTATGCCCCTCTCCTACATACATAAAGGGATAACGGTTCATATCTCCCTCCACGGCTACGTCGGTATCCCATTCCTTAGGCTCAATTTCTTCTTCATAAGGGCCAAAAACAGGAACGGAAGGATCTGTGAAACGATGTAAATGATCCATAACGGGGGTTTTAAGAAATGTATTCATAGTATTGCTCCTCTCAGAATATCTCTGTATTTAGATAATTACGAAATTATCTAACGTTCGCTTTTGCCGGTACAAAAGAACGAATTTTCCATCGGCATGCTCTCATTTAAGTATACACCATCCGGCACATTATAGAATAAAAGGATACTCTGTTTTAGAAACAGAGTATCCTTTTCCTATTGTACTTTCAATGTTCAATTATTTTGCTGCAATTTCAGCCTTTAATTTCTCAGTTAAAGCAGGAACGATCTTGTTCAAATCACCAACAATACCATAATCAGCTACATCAAAGATAGGAGCTGTTTCGTCTTTGTTGATTGCAATGATAAGATCAGATTCTTCCATACCTGCCAGATGCTGGATAGCACCGGAG
>CAYXQG010000275.1:0-2199 GCA_964467405.1 uncultured Acetatifactor sp.
CGTTTTCCCTTTGAAAGTTCTTCATTTTCGTATATACTTACAGATAGAAGAAAAAGGAAGGTCTTTTGGAGCAGGATGGACAAAGCAGAGAAAAATCAATTACAGACATACCGCGTGCTTTTAAGCGGAGGCGAAGGGGAAATTGTAGAGAAAAAATCCCGTTTTATCGCCACGGTGAGGAAGGTTGAGAGCGAGGAAGAGGCGGTAGCATTTATAGAAGAGATGAAGAAGAAATACTGGGATGCCAGACACAATTGCAGCGCTTTTGTGATCGGAAGCCGTGCAGAGCTGACCCGCTGCAGTGATGACGGTGAACCAAGCGGTACCGCAGGAAGACCTATGCTTGAGGTTCTTTTAGGAGAAGAAATCCGCAATATCGCCGTAGTGGTAACCAGGTATTTTGGTGGTGTATTGCTTGGTACGGGAGGCTTGGTGCGTGCCTACACCCAGGCAGTAAAGGCCGGCCTTGCAAATTGCAGCACCGGCTCCATGGTGCATGGCTACGATATTCTTTTGAATACGGATTACAACAGTATAGGAAAGGTCCTGTACCTGCTTGGCCAGTATGGACTTGAGCCTGTGGACAGTGATTATGGCGTGGATGTGACCCTGCAGATACGTTTGGCGGCGGAGGTGGCAGAGCGCCTAAAAAAAGAACTGACGGAGGCTACCAGCGGAAGAATCAATTTTGAAGTACTGGATGAATTGTATTTTGTTGACAAGGATAAACGGAAGGAATAAAATAAGAGAAAACAGTTTTTGAATGCATTTTGAAAGGTGGTGGTTTTAAATGTCGAGTAGTATAAGCAGTGACGGTCCTTATCCGGGGCGACGAAAGCAGAGACAACAGAATAAAACCATCATAAAGGAGAAGTGCTATGGAAGAGAAAAGCGAACTTGAAGTAGTGCAGGAGCTGCTTGAAACAAAGCAATATACCAGACTCCGTCAATTTCTTTGTGAAATGAACGAGGCTGATATTGCAGACTGCATGGATGAACTGGAAGAAACGGATATGCTGAGAGTATTCCGTATACTGCCCAAGGACCTGGCTGCAGATATGTTTTCTTACCTGGAGGTGGAGAATCAGCAAATGATCATTACCTCCCTGACGGATAAGGAGGCAGCCAATATTATTGATAATCTGATGGCCGATGATGCAACAGACCTGTTAGAGGAAATGCCTGCAAATGTGGTAAAAAAGCTTCTGGCAAATGTCAGCCCGGAAGCACGAAGGGATATTAATAACCTGTTACGTTATCCGGAAAAATCTGCAGGAAGCATCATGACCGTTGAGTATGTGGATCTGAAGGAAAATCTGACGGTAGAACAGGCAATTGAACGGATCCGTAAGGTAGGCGTGGACAGTGAGACCATCAATATCTGTTATGTGCTGGATGCACAAAGAAGACTGATCGGTACGGTTGCCCTGCGTTATCTTTTATTAAGTGAAAGCGATGAGATCATTGGAGATATCATGCATGAGAACGTGATCTCCATCAATACGCTGATGTATCAGGAAGAAGTTGCACAGCAATTTAAGAAGTATGATTTTACCTCTATGCCGGTTGTAGATAACGAAAACAGGCTGGTAGGTATTATTACCATCGACGATATCGTAGATATCATGGATGAGGAAAATACAGAGGATATGGCTAAGATGGCGGCAATTACACCGGGTGATAAGCCCTATATGCGAACCGGTGTATGGGAGACCTTTAAGGCAAGATTCCCCTGGCTGCTTCTTTTGATGGTATCCTCCGTTTTTACACAGGCGATCATTACCTCCTTTGAAGAAGCATTGAGTGTATGTGCAGTTTTAACAGCCTTCATTCCCATGCTGATGGGTACCGGAGGAAATGCAGGAGGACAGGCAAGTGTAACGATCATTCGCGGATTGTCCTTAGGAGAAATCGAGTACCGGGATGTGCCGCATATCATGTGGAAGGAAATAAGAGTAGCGGTTATCTGCGGCTTCTCATTGGCATTTATTAATTTCCTGAAATTATTGCTGTTAGATCAGCTGGGAGTTGCAGTGGCTCTGGTAGTAAGTATCTCACTGGTTACGGTAGTATTGCTTGCCATGTTTGTGGGCTGTGTACTTCCCATCGGAGCAAAAAGAATAGGACTTGACCCGGCAGTTATGGCAAGTCCCTTTATTACAACCATTGTAGATGCATTGTCATTGATCGTATATTTTC
>CAYXQG010000276.1:0-2189 GCA_964467405.1 uncultured Acetatifactor sp.
CCGTTACATAATTGCCACGGCCGATAATGGTATAAATATATCCGTCCTGCTCCAGCTGTGTATATGCACGCTGAATGGTATTGGGATTTACGGATAGCTCCATAGCCAGAGTGCGGACGGAAGGAAGCTTGCTGTTGGCTTCCAGACCACCACAGATGATCAGATGCTCTAATTTCTCAACGACCTGTTCATAGATGGGACGTTTATCACGATAATCCAGTACGATCATAGGCTTATCTTACTCCTTTATCAAAAATGAAGAAGTGTATTATGTAGCTTATTACACTGTATATTGATAATAGAACAAAAAGAAAAATATGTCAAGATATTTTGGGGATGCGGACAAGTATAAAAAATATCTTAAATCCAAATTTTTCTCTCGAACATTGAAAAAAGTTGTGTTATGATACATTTTAATTAACATGTACTATGAAAAAGAAAGAGCAGTATCATATAAAACAGGAGGCATTTTCAGGTGGATGGATTTGTAACTTTTAAGGATGTCAGCAAGATATATAAGTCGGGAGAGATAGAGATTCCGGCATTACATGATGTGAATTTTACGGTTGAGAAGGGTGAATTTTGTGTGATCGTAGGAGCTTCGGGAGCAGGTAAGACTACCATCCTGAATATATTAGGCGGTATGGATACCCTGACCGGCGGGCAGGTTTTTCTGGATGGAAAAGAAGTGTCGGCCTATAACAACAGGCAGTTGACGACCTACAGAAGGCATGATGTCGGTTTCGTATTCCAGTTTTATAACCTGGTGCAGAATCTGACTGCATTGGAAAATGTGGAACTTGCTGCCCAGATCTGCAAGGATCCTTTGGATGCGGCAACCGTATTAAAAGAGGTAGGTCTGGAGGACCGACTGTATAATTTCCCGGCGCAGCTTTCCGGAGGAGAGCAGCAGCGTGTGGCAATTGCCAGGGCTTTAGCCAAAAATCCAAAGCTTTTATTGTGTGATGAGCCAACAGGTGCATTAGATTATAATACCGGAAAGGCAGTATTAAAGCTTTTGCAGGATACCTGCAGACAAAAGGGCAGGACTGTGATCGTGATCACCCATAATCAGGCACTGACTGCAATGGCGGACAGAGTGATCACAGTAAAGAATGGTACCATCAAAAGCATGATCAAAAACGAACATATTGTGGATGTTGCGGATATTGAGTGGTAACTTCGGAAGTGTCAGATAAAGTGAAGGAGTAATATTTTTCTATGAGTTCAATGATGATAAAGACCACCTTGCGGGAAATACGGCAAAGTCTGGGAAGATATCTGGCAATCATGGCAATTGTTGCACTGGGAGTCGGTTTCTTTGCCGGATTGAAATCAACACAGCCTGCCATGTTAAAGACGGCTGAGCGTTATTGGGATGAAAAACAGCTGTATGATTTCCGCCTGCTCTGTACACTTGGCTTCGGAGAGGAAGAAACAGAGCTTGTGGCAGCCAGAGAGGATGTCAGGGCTGCACAGGGTGCATATAGCTTTGATATTTTATGTCAGGGTGCTGATGACAGTGCTTTTGTAGTGAAAGCTCACAGTATAACAGAGAATATAAACGGTCTGGAGGTAAAGGCAGGACGCCTGCCGCAGACGGATGGGGAATGTGTAGTAGATTCCAGATTGTTTTCCAAAAAGTATATCGGGAAGAAATTAAAGCTTTCAGAAAGTAATGAGGAGGCTGATCTGGAGCATTTTACATATACGGAATATAAGATCGTCGGTATTGTTGATTCCTCCTATTATTCCCAATTTGAAAGAGGAAATACTTCCTTGGGAAGCGGTACCATCAGCGGTTTTGTATATCTTTTGCCGGAGGGCTTTGATGCAGATGCCTATACGGAGATGTTCGTAAAGCTGGATCAGGATTTTCCTTTGTATAGCGAGGAATATGATGCTTATATAGAAGAAAAAGAGCCTGAGTGGGAGCTTTTTTTGGATGAGCTTGGAGAAATCCGGTATGCAAATGTACTGGCACAGGCAGAAGAAAAGTTAGCGGATGCGGAAAAGGAATTAGAGGAAGGCAGGCTGGAGGGAGAAGTTAAGCTTGCCGATGCCGGGGCAGAGTTAGAAAAGGCAGGTAAAGAGATAGAGGACGGAAGAAAGCAGCTTGAAGATGGCAGGAAGGAACTGGAAAAAGGATTTGGTGAGCTGCAAAAGGCAGAACAGGAGTTGGATAAGGC
>CAYXQG010000277.1:0-2147 GCA_964467405.1 uncultured Acetatifactor sp.
AGAATTTGCCAAAGTCAAAAAAGCCTGATTTTAAGCCATTTTTGGGGCGAAGCCCATTTAAAGTTTGCGACTTGTCGCAAACTTATGTAGAAATGATGGGCTTAATCGGTGCAGGTAACAACCCGATGGTTGGTATGACTGTTGCAGTAGCTGTTTCTATCCAGGAAGCTGCAGATGCAGGTAAGTTCTAAGATTTGATGCTTGAACTGATTTTATAAAAATGTTTATGACAGAGCTTTTCAAATTTGAGTTTGAAAGGCTCTGTTTTTTACTACATAAATACAAAAGAACGGAGAATCCTTCGTTTCTGGCAGGGAATGTTGGCATAAGGGATAATGTAACGTTTCTTCTTGTCATGGCATCTAGTTGAGGATTGATTTTTAAATAGGCAAAAGGTATAATATGGTCAAACATTTCATTATGGGAAAGAGTGATTGAATGAAAGAAAATTTGGTAGTGAATAAAGGCAGATATATCTATTTGGATATTATACGTCTGATTTCCTGTGTTTTGGTTGTATCCGTACATGTATCCGCAATGGACTGGTCAGATGTATCTGTGAGGTCATTGGATTGGAATATTATTAATATATATAATTGTATCGGTATCAACGGAGTTCCCTTGTTTTTTATGATAAGCGGTGCCCTGATTCTGAATCAGGAATATCAGATCACATATAAGAAGCTGTTTTTGGACAAGATATTTAAGCTCTTGGCAGCTTATTATCTTACTGCTTTTTTTTATAATCTGCTTCCTTTTTTCAGAGGATGGATTCCCTGTGAACCTGTATTTATTAAGACAGGTCTCATAGAACCTGTGATTTATGAGCAAGGAGTATATCATTTATGGTTTATTCCTGTTCTGGTTGTGTTATATATGCTTTCACCGGTTTTGAAGGAAGCTTTCAGATCCCGGAAGATATGTGAATATTATCTGATACTGTTTATAATAATCGGTGCAACCCTGCCAACCATTCTTTTATTTGACTTTGCACCGCCGTTAAAGCATTTTTTAAGTTACTATGAAGAGAAGGCTTCATTATTTATGCTGACCGGCTATATTGGTTATTTTGTATTAGGACATTATATCCATTCATTTACCGGAGAATTGTCAAAAAAGAAGCGGATCATGGTGTGGATTGTTACGATTGCAGCATCTGTCTTTACAATTGTAACCTGTTCCCTGGATGCGGTAAGAAGCGGCGAAGCGTCATCTCTTACCAATACACCGCTTTCCATCAATGTATTTTTAAGCTGCAGCGGTATATATCTGTTAATAAAGCACTATGGAGCAAAAATCACCTCCGAGAGGACCGGCAAGGTTTTAGGTGAACTTTCAAAACATACATTAGGCATTTATTTACTGCATCCGTTTGTAATAGGTAATGTTTCATTGATTACGAACCTGAATCAAATATTTACAGGCAGTTTTGTGCTGGTTGGATTAAGGATTTTTTTAGTGACTCTGATCACCTTTATGATTGTTTTTGTATTAAAGAAAATACCGGGTATTAAGAGAATACTGTAAATGATCGTATATTTTTACAAAAAGACTATACAAATCAAATGGTGAATGCTATATTAAATATGATTCACTTAAGAATACAGTTATTGATAGGGGAGATGCTTTATGTATCATTGCAAAAATTGCGGAGCTGAATATACAACCGATATAATGGGTCAGTTTTCCTTGGCTCATTTGGCATACATAATTTTTACCTCAGATATACAAAAAAGGCAGTTACTCAGCTTGTATTGACGATCATAGGTTATGTTCTTTGCTGTGTGGGGATTGGTATTTTATTTCTTTTTGCAACCTCCATTTGGGGATTGGTAGAAGGTATTATGATCCTTGCAGGTAAGAGCGATACGGATGCAGAAGGAAAGAAGCTTAAGGATTAATGAATCTTACTTGTCCAGTTTATAGGTATTGGGGTCTGTATTGTCCCGGCTGTGGAGGGACAAGAGCACTCAAGGCGCTCCTTCAGGGTGAAGTATTACGTTCCCTATGGTATCATCCCTTTGTTTTTTATGCAATATGCTGCATTATGGGAAGAATTATTTTAAAGGTAAGTGCCGTAATATTTAATAAAGAAATTTTTAAAAAAGAAAAAGTTTTAGGCCTAACAATGACATTAACTTCATGAA